>JAAUUD010000024.1 GCA_012031655.1 Anaerolineae bacterium
GCGGCGGGGGGCGGCGCGGCGCGGGCAATCGGCAAGCCTGGCTCCTGGTGCCAGACAACAAACGCGGGCAAGTCTCCCTGCCCGCGCATTTGAGCCAGGTTTTTCTTGCCTGGCTCCTGGTCGAGATGTTCACCTGGTCATAAGTGTGACTAGTCTCGTTACTCCTGGGCGCGTTTGCGGCGGCTGAGTGCCTTTCGGCAACGGTTGCTACAGGTCTTTGCGTCGCTACGCTGGGTCTGGAATACTTCTTCGCATGGGGCGTGGTTGCGCCCCTGTTCGTTGTGTGGGAAGTGGCGCGGTGCCGCGCACACTACCGCTTATGGCTTGATACCGGGCATCAGGCAATCGCAAAGGCCGGGCAGTCAAGGGCGCGGAGCGGCGTAGCGAACCCTTGTACGGCCCGGCCTGCGAGTGCTATTCCTGGCCGTTCAAGCCTTAAGCAGGTCTTGCAGGAGTTCTACAATTGCTAGGGCGCGGGCCTGGGCGCGGCCTCCGGGCTTGTTTCGGCGGGCGGCGCGCCGGAATACTGCCATGATTGCGGGTATTTCGTCCTTTTCGAAACTGCGCCAGATCACCAGGTCCTCATCGTATACGCTGAACACCTCGAATAGGCCATCTTCGCCGCTGATGGTCACCTCTTCGTTCCAGCGGGTGCTGGTGTTCAAGTATACGTAGTCTGACAGTCGGTGATAGACGTAATTGCGTAGTGGTTGGGGGTCTTTCATTGGGTTGTGCTCCTGGCTATGCCTGATAGGACGTCTCCTATCTTCCTTTTGGTCGCGCTGAGCGCGTTGGTTTTGGCTTCTGCCTTCTTGGCTTGGAAGTAGGGGTATATCTTCGGGTGCTGGGCTTTGATGAGGGTGAGGGCCATGAGATGTATGATTGGCTTAGCGCTCTGCATCCCGTGAACTGGGTCGCTGCTCTGTGAGTTGCCGCTGGCACGGGTGCGGGGGGGCTACCCCCAGCAGGGACTTAAAGGCTCCTCGGTTTAGCTGATCTGCTTGGCAGTGGGTCGCTGCGTGTAGGTGTGCGGCCTGGGTCGGGGTAACGCCCAGCTGGGCTTGCCAGGCTTCGGTGATGGCTGTGATGGGCTGTTGCACCACCAGGTAGGCGAGTGTTGCGGTGGCTTCTGCTTCGGTTTTTTGCATGGCTTCGAGTGCATCCAGCAGGGTGTGGATTGCGATGCGCTGGGAGTGGCGGAGGATGTTGGCGCTGGGTGGTGCGTTGTCGATTGCCTTTTGGAGAGTGCGGCGCGTGGCGGCGTGGATTTCCGGAAGGGCTTCTGCTATCTCTGACGGCGTGAGTGTTCGGTGCGTGAGGGCTACCCTGAGCCATGACTCTTTTGCCTTTGCCAAGCTGGGCGCTATGGCGTAGGCTACCTGGTCCAGTTGGTTGAGGAGGCGGGTGGCTTCTTTGACGGCGCGCTGGCGGTGGTAGATGACCAGGCGGAGGGTGGTGGCTAGCTCGCTCCTGGTCGTATCTGTGACCAGTTTCACCCCTCTGGGAGGTCTGCCGTCTGCGGTCCAACTGGCTATTAGGGCCAGGGCGCGGGCGTCTAGCTGGTCCGTTTTGGCGCTGGCTATGTGCATGTGGCGGACTGCGCCTGAAGCCGTGTGGCGGGCGTGCCAGACGGCCCTTCCGTGGAGGTTGGCGAGTAGCGGGGCGGTGTAGTTCCCTCCGGTAGGCTCTAGCACAACTGTGCTGCCTGGCGGGATGATGCTTGCTAGGTCGTGCCACCAGTTGGGCGCGGTTAGGTCGAGCACCTGGACTGGCCAGCTGCGCGGGTCCCCTGCCCCAGCCTGGCTGATGTGGATGGTTCCCTTGCCTACGTCTATTCCGAAAGCTTGCATTGTTCCTCCGAACGGCTTAGCCCCTGGGTGCACTTGGCACAGCGTCTTATGGCCTATAGGGAGTGTGTGCAAACTGACGCTGAGCAGGTGGGGCGCACGGGGCGCGGCTATACCTTGGCGTACTGGTCGCCAGTGTAGCTTGCAGGGGCTATACTTGCCCTCAGAACCGCACGTTCGGGATGGGTTGATGCAGGGAAAGTGAACTGGCAAATGACGACGCAGGCAGGGCGCGTGCTTCGGATGATGATCATTGTGGCGAGTGCCTTGACCTGGCTGCTGATGGCTACGCCACCCCGCCAACCTACAGCGGCGCAGATGCCGCTACCCGCCTTCGACACCCTGCCCCCCTGTAACTTTAACGCCTACACCGACCGCGACGACCTGATCATCGGTGGGGTGGTGCTGAACCTGAACACGGGCGATGGCTGCGCCCAGAACCTCAACACCACCTTTCAGGCAGCCAGCCTGCCCAAGCTGTTCATCGCCGCCACATTTTATGAACGCGTGGCGCTGGGCCTGGCCGCCCTGGATGACCTGATGGAGTTCAACGAGTTCTACTACATGGCAGGCAATGGCGATTGCCTCAATGCGGCGCGCCTGGGCGAACTCATTCCTATGCGAGAGCTGGTCGAAACCATGATCTGGTGCAGCGATAACCCCGCAACGTGGATGGTGATGGATTACCTGGGCTGGAGCGCTATCCAAGGCTACATCGATAGCCTGGGCATTGACGGAATTGGCCCAGTGATCCCCTATAGCGAAGTAGACCGCATCAAGCTCACCCTCATAGACCCCCGCTGGGCCAATGTCCCCGCTCACCTGGCCTCGCAGTTCTATCGCCAGCGCATAACGCTCGGGCTGGTGCCGGATTACTTCCCACGACCACCGAACTATGAACGCGAAGAAATCCGTGATGCCAATGCGCACTACCAGGAAAGCTTTAACTACAACACCCTGACGCCCCGTGCGATGGCGACTTACCTGCTCAAGCTGGCGCAGGAGGCCCAACTCACGGGGACAACCGCCGGATATGTAGCACAATCCGTGCTGCGCGCTATGCTGCTCACGCAGCGGATGTTCAGCAGCCAGGAATTCCCCGGAACCGTCTACGTCGGCAGCAAGAACGGCTTTGATATGGGTATCCGTGCCGAGGCCAGCATCACCATCCGCCGCCTCTACAGCGATCCCCCAGAGCCAGAAACCTTTTCTGTGATCCTGGCGCGGCATCGCGACCTAACCGCCGAGGATGTTCCGCCGCAAATCCGCGCACGCGAAATCGAAAGCATGATGGCGCGGGCTTCACGCGGCATTCAGGAAATTCTGTACCCTTTTCATGACGCAGATTTACCGCCAGTGGTGCAGGCCAATAGCAACGTTGCGGCGGTCATCGTCAATCGCGAAGCCACGATGCGCGATTGCTGGCGCAATTATCAGGTGTTAGGTTCTGCCGAGATTTTGCGCGATTGCTGGCGCGGTATGGCCCCCATCTACAGCATTGAGCTGGAAGATACCATCGGCGTTGGCGTAGTTTTTCAGGGGTTGCAACAGCGAGACGTACACCTCACGCTCGTTTACACCTTGCCAGACGGTTCTCACTATGCCTACCAGCAACAGCGCTTCCTGCGCGAGAGCGTGGCGCTGGCCTGGTTTGAACCGATTCGCGTGCCGGGCGTGTGGCGGATTGACGTCTACTATGACCTCATCCCGGTTTACTCTCAGAGCTTCCTGGCGGTGGACTAACGCAAGGGCGAAAGGCCTGGTAGCCGAACATCCAGCCAGGGCATCCGCACGCGAGGGTCTACCATGCGCTGGTCGTAGATAAAGTCGTTGCTTGGTTGCACCACCCAGTCCGCACCCAGGGCCTGGTTCAGCGCCTCCACAATCTGGTAAAAGGTCCACCCCGCATTGCTATCTACCAGATAGAGGCCACGACCCTGCTGTGCCAGCCGAAAAAGCGCTTCGACCGTATCTTCCAGAAAACTACACGCTGGGTACCAACGTTGGCTCGCCAGAATGCGCCCTTCCCTTTCCATCTGGCGGTTACAAAAATCCACCATGTTGTTGTTGCCGGCCTGTCCAATCTGCCAGCCCAGGCGCGCAATCACCGCTTCTGGGTTAACGCGCAGGGCCTCTTGCTCGCCTACCCATTTTTCGTAACCGTAACCTTCAGCGGCATCGGGTTGGCTATTCACGGTGAAGTACCCTTTTGCTTGGTCCGTAAAGACCATCACCGAGCTGGTGAACAGGAATCGAATCCCCAATTCGTAGGCCAGATACGCGAGGTCGCGTGTCCAATCGACGGTCACCCGCCAGCCTTCATTCGCAACCCCGGTGGGTTGAGAATCACTCGCCAGATGAAAAAGCATCGTCGGTTGGATCCGCTGAAGATAGGCCAGCATCCCCTCAAAATCCTGCCAGGAAGCCTGTTGCCGATCCCATGCTACGCAATCCACGCCCTGGCTTGCCAGATAGTGCTGTAAAGCCGTCCCAACCGTCCCGCGCATCCCCGTGATCAGCACTTTCATCCCTGTTTGTCCCTCCTGAACAAGCTCCTGCTTTCACTGTAACAGAGTTTCGGCAGTTTGACGCCCAACCGATAGCTTGACCAAGCAGGCTTTACCCCGTTTTTGAAAACCCATAGGCTGAACTTAAGCTGAGCTTTAGCTTGATGAGCCCTGCTTTGGGGCTAAGCAGCGTACATCCCAGAAATTGGGAGGTGAAAAACGAGCCAGAGGGCGTATCCTAAAAAGGGTGACTGACTGGTCAGTCAATGGTTAAACCATCGTAAAAGGAACCCGAACCCTGCCCATGGTGAACACAGCCAACGACCGCCGCCTGGAAATTTTAGAAGCCGCGACTCGGGCCTTTGCGCACACCCCCTTCAATAGCACCACGATGGATGACATCGCCTTGGAGGCAGGGGTCAGCAAGGGCACGCTCTATCTCTATTTTCGCAGTAAGCGCGAGTTGTTTACCGCGCTCTATGTGCACATTGCGCTGCGTCAGCTGGCCGCCATGCAAGAAGCCGCTCGCCTCCCAAGCCCATCGCAGGTCGAGCGCCTGCGCGCTGTCTTTGCGGCGGTGGTCCAAACCTACACCACCCAGCCTGAATACATTAGCCTGATGCCCGATCTCGTCCAGCAGGTGATGGTAGAAGCAGAAAGCATGGCCCTCACCCAGATGTATAATGCCCAGGCCACCCAGCTCATTGCCGGGATCATCCAGGCGGGCATTGACGAAAACTGCTTTCGCCCGGTTGACGCTAGCCTGGCCGCCATCACCGTTCAGAATAGCGTAGCTGGGGTGCTGGGCCGCGCGATGCAGCAACCAGAAGCTGACCTGACCGCCAGCCTTGACTTTTTTCTGGACCTGGTTTTCAACGGATTGCTGAGCAAAGGAAGTAACGAACATGCAACCCCGTCCTGACCCTAATGCCGCCGAAGTCATCGACATCCAGAACCTGACCCATCGCTATGGGAAGGTCGTCGCCGTGGAAGATGTCAGTTTTTCCGTCAAACGCGGTGAGATTTTTGGTTTTCTGGGGCCCAATGGCGCTGGAAAAACCACCACCATCCGCACCATCCTGGACCTCATCCGCCCAACCCAGGGGCAGGTGTTGGTTTTTGGCCTGGATAGCCGCCGTGGTGCCCAGGAAATCCACCGCCGCATTGGCTATCTCCCCTCCGAGCTCCGGCTGTGGGATAACTGGACTGGCGCGCAGTACATTCGCTGGTTAGAGACCGTGCACCAGCGGCCCATCCTGCCCGAAGCCGAACATATTTCGGAGCGCCTCCAGTTCGAGCTTGGGCGCTCCCTGAGCGGCATGTCCACCGGCATGAAGCGCAAAATGGGCCTGATTGCCGCTATTTCGCATCAACCGGAGCTGTTGATCCTGGATGAACCCAGCATCGGCCTGGACCCGCTCATGCAGCAGGTCTTTAACGAGCTTATGCGCGAGGCCCGTGCCGCAGGCCGCACTGTGTTTCTCTCGTCCCACAACCTGGCAGAAGTCGAGCAGATTTGCGACCGGGTCGCCATCATCCGCGAGGGCAAACTCGAAGCCGTAGAAGCCGTCCACAACCTCACGCGTGTGACCTTCCGCTGGATTACGCTCACCCTGCCGGAACCAGCCCACGCGGATGGCTTCCGCGACCTGGAAGGGATCGAAGCCATCGAGACGGCAGGGGAGCAGCTACGCTTGCGCGTCAGCGGGCGCACCAACATCGATGCGCTCATCAAACAAGCGGCCCAGCACACCGTTCAGGATATCTCTATCGAACACCCCACCCTGGAAGAAATCTTCCTGGCCTACTACGGGCAAAAGGAGCACTAAGCCATGATCGCCATTTTTCGGAAAGCCCTGCACGATAGCCGCCGCACCATCATCTGGCTAAGCATTGGCATGAGCATTTATGTTCTGCTGGTACTCAGCTTCTACCCCACCATTGCAGAAGACACCGCCGCCCTTCAGGAAATCGTGGATTCCTATCCAGATGCCATGATCACCATGTTCTACGGTTCTGACTCCGCCGAAAATCTGGACCTCTTCTCGCCGGGGAATTTCATCCAGTCGCAGTTTATGGTGTTCTTCATCTTGCTGCTGGGTGCGGTGATCATTGGACAAGCCTTCAACAACTTCACCAATGCAGAGCGCGATGGCTCCATGGATATGCTGCTGAGCTTGCCCATCAGCCGACGGGAAATGCTGCTGGGCCGGGGGCTGAGCACGGTTGTCTTTTTGCTGGTGGTGCTTACTGCGCTCTTTGTGACCATGGTGGTCGGTAGCGCCATCTGGGAAGAGTTCGAAGCCACCATCCCCGAACTGGCTGCGGCGAGCTATGGCATGTTCTTCCCGGTGATGGTCATCGCGGGCCTGATTTACCTGCTGGTGGCGGTGGTGCCTTCCAGCCGCAAGTTTACCGGGGCGGTTGTCTACCTGTTCCTGGTCGGGTCCTACCTGTTCTATGGCTTCTCGGGCGCCGTTCCAGAACTCAACGACGTGCGCCCCTTCTTCATCTACGACTACTACAACGCAGGTCAGATCATCGATGGCTCCGGCTATCAGGTCGGAGATGCCCTGACGCTGGCTGTGATCGCGGCTAGCCTGTTTGGGCTGGCCTGGTGGCGCATTGACCATAAAGAAATGGGCGTCTAGCAACCCCCACCCCAGAGAAGGTGAGGTCCGCCTCCCTTCTCCAAAAGTTAACCCGTGTTAATCTTATGCTAATCTTCACTCAAATTTGGGCCTGCCCCCTGGTAAACGGTGATGTTTACCCGTGCCATTTACGCAGCCATGCCCCTATGCCACACTGAAGCTGACCTGCGTTAAACACCAAGCGCACACAGGCTGAACTTCCGGTTTAAGGGATGTGTATCATCAAATTCGAGCAGGGTTAGGCGGTGCCTAACCCTTGGCAAGTCTGGCGCTTAACCGTGGCCATTGTGCAACGAGAAACGCCCGTTTAGGCTAAGAAGCATAAACATCATCCGGAGCCACCTGGCTCTTCATGAACATTTCGTCACTGGAGGACAACCGCATGCTTCGTAAATTGATGATCCCGTTGCTTGCCTGTGCGCTTTTGGCCGGGTTTTTTGCTGCCCCCCAGGGCGTCCGCAGGCACAACGCCGCGTCCTGAACATCTACTCCGCCCGCCACTACGGCGCCATCGAAGCGCCCTTTACCCAGTTCGAAGCCGATACCGGCATCGAGATTCGCCTGTCTCAGGGGTCGGAACGCGATCTGCTGGAGCGCCTGCGTGCTGAAGGCGACCGCACCCCAGCAGACCTTTTCCTGGCCATTGACGCGGGTGTGCTGGCGCTGGCTGCCGAAGAAGGTCTGCTGCAACCCGTGGAGTCCGAAACCCTGGCGGCCAACATCGCGCCGGAATTCCGCGACCCCGAAAAGCACTGGTATGGCCTTAGCATTCGGGCACGCACCGCCGTTTACAACCCCGAAGCGGTCAGCGAAGAAGAACTGGCCCAGCTCAACAGCTATGCAGACCTGGCGAATCCCATCTGGGAAGGGCGCCTGTGCATGCGGCCCGCTTCACACATCTACACCGTGTCGCTGTTCAGCAGCCTGATCTACCACCTGGCCGAAGAAGAAGCGCGTAGCGTACTGGAAGGCATTGTGGCCAACGACCCCACCTACATCAACAGCGACACGCCGCATGATCGAAGCCGTTGGCAGCGGGCCAGTGCGACCTCACCGTGGTCAACCACTACTAACCTGGGCCGCCTGATCAACGATGAAGCCGAGGTCGCTGACGAGGTGGAACTCAAGTGGCTGAACCAGGAAACCACAGGCGCTTTCTTCAATGTGAATGGCGCGGGCATCACGGCCAACGCCGAAAACTTTGACGAAGCGCTGGAGTTCATCGAGTATTTTAGCACGGTGGAAGGCCAGGCGGGCACCGCAGAAGGCTTCCCCGGCAGCAACTTCGAATTCCCCACCAACCCCGAAGCCGAACCGATTGAGTCGATCTCGGGATTTGGGGACTTTATGTTGGATACCGAATACCCGCTCTGGGAGTATGGCAGCTTGCAGGCTGAGGCCGTGCGCCTGCTCGAAGAAACGGGCTTCGGCTTTGGAGAAAGCTAACTGATGTCCGCTGGACAAAAACTGGCCACTGGCGCGCGTTCGCGCCGGTGGCTTGCCTCCGCTAAACCCCTAGGGCGCCGTGTGCTGGCGCCCGCCGCTTGCCAACCGGGTGGGGCGCATTGGTGCTGGCCCTCGTGATTGCCGGGCTGGTGTTGCTGCC
Organism: Anaerolineae bacterium; assembly: GCA_012031655.1. Lineage (GTDB taxonomy): Bacteria > Chloroflexota > Anaerolineae > Aggregatilineales > J027 > JAAUUD01. The sequence goes on from JAAUUD010000024.1 coordinate 8,612, forward strand.
CATTGGCCAACTGGTTACCGGACTACTGGACCCAGACTGGACGCGCTGGGGACAGCTATGGGCCACCCGCCTACCCACCCTGCTGGAGAACACCCTGCTGTTGGTGGCTGGTGTGGGCGTGGGGACCTTCTTGCTGGGCACCAGCTATGCGTGGCTGGTCACTGCCTACGACTTCCCCGGGCGGCGCGTGTTCGAGCATGCCTTGCTGCTCCCGTTGGCGGTGCCCAGCTTCGTGATGGGCTTTGTATACCTGGCCACCTTTGACTTTGCTGGGCCTGTCCAGCGCCAATGGCGTGCCTGGTTTGGTTCTGAAGTCGCCTTCCCCAACATTCAATCAACGGGGGGCGTGGTCCTGGTGATGACGCTGGTGCTCTACCCCTATGTGTACATCCTGGCGCGGGCTGCCTTTCAGGAACAGGCCGCCAGCACCTTCGAGGCCGCCCGCGTGATGGGCTACAGCCGCCTGCAAACCTTCCTCCGCTTGGTGCTGCCCCTGGCGCGCCCCTCACTGGCTGCGGGGACCTCCCTGGCCATGATGGAAGCCCTGACCGACTACGGCACCGTGAGCATCTTTAGCTACCCCACTCTGACCGAGCAAGTGGTCATTGAGTGGGAAGGCCGCTGGGATGGCGATTTTGCCGTGGAGTTTGCCTCTATGCTGCTGCTCTTCGCGCTGGGGATGGTCGTGCTGGAACGCGCCTTGCGCGGGCGGGCCAAATATTACCAGGCAGGCGGAAGCCGGGGCCGCCACCCCAGCCGCAAGCACCTGCGGGGCGGGCAGCGCTGGCTGGCTACCCTGCTGTGCCTGGCCCTGCTCAGTGTGGCCTTCATCCTGCCCACGGCACAGCTCACCAGTTGGGCCATCAGCGAAATGCAAGCGCCTTCCGTCGGGGACTGGGATACCGCAGTCTACACCGAATACATGACCAACTCTGTCCGATTGGCGGGCTACGCTGCTGGAATCGTCGTGGTGCTGGCGCTGCTGGTCGCGCATGGGGCGCGGGCAACCTCCATCGGCGGTCAACGGCCCCTGGTGCGTGGCATCGTCCGTCTGGTTACGCTTGGCTATGCCCTGCCGGGCGCCGTCATCGCCCTTGGCGTGCTGCTGCTGGTGACGCCGATTGATCATCAAGTCACTGACTTCCTGGAAACGCATCTGGGCCGCCAGGAACGCAGCCTCATCTTCACCGGCACCATGACCGGCCTGCTCTATGCCTACATTGTGCGCTTTATGGCGGTGGGCTACAGCAGCATCGACGCCAGCCTGGAGAAAATCAAGCCCAGCATGGAAGAAGCCGCCCGCACCCTGGGGGCCCGTCCCTGGCGCGTGCTGTGGCGCATCCACACCCCCCTGGTGAGCACGGGCCTGGCAGCGGGTTCCATTCTCATCTTCGTCGATGTGATGAAGGAACTGCCCGCTACGCTCCTTTTGCGCCCCTTTGGCATGGATACGCTGGCGCTGTGGTCCTACTTCCTGGCCCGTGAGTCCTTCTGGGAAGCGGCTGCCCTGCCTGCCCTGAGCATCCTCGTGGTGGGCCTGCTCCCGGTTTTCGTCCTGATGCGCCTCGGAGGGCGGGGCCTGTCATGACGGCCGTCATTCAGTTCCGCAACGTCAGCAAAGCATATGGCAGCGATGCGCGCGCCGTGCAGAGCGTCTCCTTTAGCGTGGAGCGTGGCACCATTTTTGCGCTTCTGGGCGCCAGCGGCTGCGGCAAAACAACCACCCTGCGCCTGATCGCGGGCCTGGAGCACCCCGACCAGGGCGAAATCCGGCTGGATGGGCAAATCGTGGCAGGGAAAGATCAGCATACCCCGCCCGAAGCGCGGCAAATCGGCATGGTGTTTCAGGATTACGCGCTGTTCCCGCACCTGAGCGTGGCGGCGAATATCGGCTTTGCCGTGCCCAAGCTCAGCAACCGCGAACGCCGCGAACGTGTGGAGACCGTGCTGGAATTGGTCGGCTTGCCGGACCTGCACAAGCGGTTTCCGCACCAGCTTTCGGGCGGCCAGCAACAGCGCATCGCGCTGGCGCGTGCCCTGGCCCCGCAACCCTCGGTTGTCCTGCTGGATGAACCCTTCTCTAACCTGGACGCCGCCCGCCGCCGCAGCACCCGCGAAGAGGTGCGCAGCATCCTCAAAAAAGCAGAGATGACCGCGATTTTTGTGACCCACGACCAGGAAGAAGCCCTGAGCATTGCGGATGAGGTGGGCGTGATGCGTGGTGGTGAAATGCTGCAAATCGGCAGCCCCCAGGCTATCTACCTTCGCCCGGTGCAACGCGATGTGGCCGCCTTTGTGGGAGAAGCGAACTTTGTGCCTGGGCAAGCCCACGGCAAGCAAGTTGAATGCTCGCTGGGCTCGTTACCGTTGGCCGTAGAAGCCGAAGGTACCGTCGATGTGCTGGTGCGGCCCGAGATGATCGACCTGCAACCAGACCCTAACGGGCCTGGGCTTATCGAGCAGGTGCAATTCCTGGGCTATGACCAACTCGTTAAGGTGCGTCTAAATCCGAACCTGCTGCTCAACGTTCGCACCCGCACCTGGCTGGAATGGACGCCGGGCATGCGCGTCAATACGCGCATTCGCGGGGGCGTCATCGCCTATCCCCGCAACGGCAGCACACAGCCTGCTTGAAAGCCTCCCCAGCAGCCTGCTACAATACCGCCATCTGAGCCACAGGTGAGCGACCGATGCAACGCCGGATTCTTTTGTGGGTAAGTTGTTTGCTCGTGACCGGTCTGGCCACCGGGAGCATTCACGCACAGCCAGATAACCTGCTCCTCAATGGCGACATGAGCGAGACCCCCCGGCCTGCCGAAGGGGTTCGCGGGGTCCCGCCGGGCTGGACCTTCCTCCCCCTGGGCGGCAACCCGAACTCGGACCGCCACACCTGGCCGCCCCATGCACGTTCGACGCCATTTGCGTGGCGTATTTTCGGCCAGGGTGGCAATTGGGTAGCGGCTGGCTATCAAACGGTTGAGGTTCAGCCCGGGTCGCGCTATCAACTCACGGCGCACGGCTTTTTGTGGACCTGTAACGACACCGCCACAAGCTGTATTGTGGAGGGTGTTCGTTCTTCAAATATCGAATCTGGTGCGCAGCTACGTATCGGCCTGGACCCGCAGGGCGGCAATAATCCACAAGCAGAAAGCATTATCTGGTCTCCCTGGGCGGCGCCTTTTGATGCGTACGAAGCGCTTGGCCTGCAAGCCGAAGCCCGCACCGGGCAGATGACCGCATTTTTGCAAGCCGATGCTGGGGCCGCAATGGCCTTCAACGAAGCCTACTGGGACGATATCAGCCTGGTCCAGATCAGCCAGGGCAGCGCCCTTGCTGCGACCACCCCGGCCACACTGGATACCCCGACCGCCAGCCTGCCCCCGACCAATCCAGCACCGTTGATTGGTGCCCCTGGGGCCTCGTCACCGGTGCCTGTTCCCTCCGCCACGGCCACTGAAGACGCCTTACCGCCAGATGCCTCAGCCAGCCTTTCTGCCACCCCGCCCCAGCGTGCCCCGACCGAGGATGTGGAAGTTGCTGCGGCAACCCTGGCATTGCCTATGCTGTGCTTCCGCCCGCGCCAGAAGCCCTCCAGGCAGAAAATTGGCGCCGTGTGTGCCTTTTTCTTTTGAAGACACCAACCTCAATGCACGCTACGATGATGGAGAACCCCCCCTGCCCGGTGGCCAGCTCCTCGTGGAAGAAGCCAGCCTGCCGGTTGAAAGTGTCGATGGGGTGGTCTGCGAGCGAGAAGTTCCCACGGGGGTGGCGACGGTGCGCGGGTTAGCGCCAGCTGGGTACAACCTGACCACAGCCCCTGGCTACACCGCCCAGATTTTGGCCGGTGCACAGCTCGACCTGCGCTTCGGGGCTGCAACGGGCTTCGGGGCAGCCCAGGTGTTGCCCGCAGACCAGAGCACCCTCACGCCGCCGCTACCAGCCCACTGGCAAGCACCCGCAGTTCAGGGAGAAGAAACCTGGCTGGCTCAGTTATATGCCCTCAGCAGCTTTCTGGTGCTGGGCCTGGCCGGGATTGTGCTGATTGGCGGCCTGGGGCTGGTCATTCTGCTGCGGCGCTGGCGCTAAGCGCCCCGCTCCCCTGCTCCATTTCGGCCTGGACCTCCCGTGTCAGGCCCACCAGGGAGAGGCCCAACACATACAAGCTCACCATCCCCACGGTAATCAGCAACATAATCTGCGGCACCCAGATGCCCCAGGCATAGCTGGTTGTCAGGCTGGTATCATCATAGCCCGCAGTCGTTAGGGCGAGCACTGCGGCGGCCTGAAAAATGCCCACCGCCCCCGGTAGCGAAGGGGCGGCCCCGCCAAAGGCCACAAATCCAAGGATCAGCAACCCAACTTCCAGCGGCGGCACAGCATCACCCAAAAATGCGTAGAGGCCCAGCTGCATGTAACCGTAGTAGGTGAGCCACAAAACCAAGGAGGCCAGCAGGCTGATCGCCAGGCGGCGCGGGTCTGCCAGAACCCGCAACCCCTCGAGGGTATCCTGCACAAAACCGAGTAGCCGTGCGGCCAGCCCATCGGGCAGTGGCTTCAGGAAAAAACGGGCTATGCTCAAAAACAGGGGATGCGTGCTGGGCAAAAACAGCACCACCAGCACGCCCACCAGCGCCAGCACCAGCACCGCGCCCAGTGTAAAGGTGGTTTCTGGCGGCAATGCAGCACGTTCTGGCAATAGCAACAGGCCCAACCCCACTGCCAGCAATGCAAAGATACTATCCAACAAGCGCTCCAGCGCCACCGCCGAAAGCCCGCTTCCGGCATTTTGGCCTGGTTCGCGGCTCATCAACACCACCCGTGCCAGTTCCCCCAGCCGAAACGGAAAAATCGCATTCAGCAAAAAACCCACATTGACGATATGATAGCCACGCCAGAAAGTCAGCTTACCCACCAGCACAGTCTGCCAGCGCAACCCGCGCAGCAAGGTAGACACAAAATACAGCGCCACCATGCCAGCGATGTAGCGCTGATCTGCACCGCGCATGTGGCCCGCAAAGGCATCCAGCTCTACCTGGCTAAAGAGAAGGAGAATTGCACCAACTGAAATCAACGCGCCAATGCCCAGCATGATCAGGCTACGTTTGGTCATGTTTGCCCCTTGCATTGTTGCGGACCATTATAGCATTGGCATGGTAACCTACCACCCACGCCCGGGTCTTTCGTGACGTTTATCACTTATTGAATGTTTTGGATGATTTGTCTGTTTTGAAAGTTTGAACTATAATTAGAGAAATGACGTTCGTTCAATCTGGCACAAATGACCAACACCATGCATGTCCCGACTATCACCACCACACCCTTTTTTGAAGGGTTGCTCACCGTGGGTAAACTCCTGGGGATGAGCCGGAGTGTGGCAACTGTTTTTGCTCTGCTCTACAGCACCGACGGCGCCATCAGTGTAGAAGCCATCGGCGCCGAAACACGCCTCTCGCGTAGCGCGGTTAGCCTGGCCATGCGCGACCTGTTGCAGCTGGGCCTGGCCCAGGAAGTCGGCATGCTGGGGGAACGTTGCCGCTACTACGCCGGACAACCTGACCTCTCGCAAGCGGTGAAACAGATGGTATTTGCTCGCCTGGAACCGACCTTTAGCGAACTGCGGGCCAAGCTCAGTGACCCCAGCGCGCCTACCGAACGCCTGCAGCAAGCCCACCGTCTGTTGCATACACTACAGCTCGCCCTGCAAGTCATTCAAGCCAAAAAGGATCACTAGCTGATGACCATTACAACCACCGGGCAACCCACCACCAGCCAGACACAATGGCTCGATGCCGTTCAGCCGCAAATCAAGCTTGTGGAAGCCAGAATGCTCGAACGCGCCCAGATGGGGCACGGCACCCTGGATGACGCCATTAGCCTGCTTATTCAGGCAGGCGGAAAGCGGCTACGCCCGGCCATCACCCTGTTGACGGGCCGGCTGTTGGGTGCCGAGCTTGATGCGCTGGTCTCGGTGGCGGCCTCGGTTGAACTGCTGCACACGGCCACCCTGGTGCATGATGATCTGGTGGATGGCGCCGAAACACGCCGTGGCATGCCCACCCTGCACAGCCAATACTCCGCCGGGGTCACGGTGCTCACCGGCGACTTCCTCTTTGCGCAGGCCGCACACCTGGCTGCCGAAGCCAACAACGTGGCAGTGGTGCAGTTGTTTGCCGAAACCCTGGTGCGCATTGTGAAGGGCGAGATTGTGCAGGCCCAGACGCGTTGGCAAGTGCCAGAGTACGATGTTTATATCGAGCGCATCTACGGCAAGACCGCTGCGCTTTTTGAAGCGGCTGCGGAGTCTGCCGCGCTTGTGGCTGGTTCAGCGCCGCGCCAGCGTGCTGCCCTGGCCCGCTATGGGCGTTTGCTGGGGCTGGGTTTCCAGATCATTGATGATGCTCTGGATTTTCTGGGGACCAACGCCAGCCTGGGCAAGCCTGCCGGGAACGACATGCGCCAGGGCATCTTCAACCTGCCTGTTCTTTTCTATGTTCAACAGGGGCACATGAGCGCTACTGAACTCACTGAGCGCGTTGCCAACGGCGAGGGCCTGGCAGACTTAGTGGCGGATATGCGTGCTGCGGGAGTGGTGGAGCAATCGATCAATGCCGGGCAGAACTACGCCCAGCAAGCCCTCGCCGAACTGGAGTTGCTAGGGCAACCGGATGAGGCACTCGAACTGCTCACGCAAATTACGGCCTATGCGGTGGCGCGCTCGTCCTAATCTTCCAGAGAGCAGCCGGGGGGCAGGGATAGACCCGCTTGGCTTACCCACCCCTCGGCATCAGGCTCATCCACACTCCGCACCAGGTAATATGAGCCTAATGCTTCCAGCACTTCAAGCTCGGTGCCTGCCGAAAAACGCAGATTAGCAGCCAGTGCATCGGTAGGTTCCAGTCGCCCAACCAGGGCTTCTTCCAGCGCCAAAATACACGCACGCTCAGAGGGGCTGCCTGTAGCATCACCCTCGTTAACCGTGCTGAACAGGATCGCCCCCATCGCCACCAGGAGGATAATAGCCACCGCCCCCGCGCCAATCAGCAAACTGGTCTGGCGCGGCACCTCGCCCAAGGTCTCTAAACTATCCGGCTCAGGCAGGTTCTCTATGGGCTGAGCGCTGGGCGTGCTCAGGTTCGGCGTTGCATACCCCATAGGCGTGGTCGTTGGCGTCACCCCCAGGGCAGGGACAGTGGTCGGCAGCGGCTTGCTCGCCAGCAGGCGGCTGTTTTTCCAGGTCGGCCCCGGCAATTTCCAGGTCGCGTAGTTGCGCCAGCAAGGCTTCTGCATTTTGGTAGCGGTCTACTGGGTCTTTGGCCATGCACCGCAGGATGATGGCTTCGACCCCAGGCGGCAGATCAGCGCGCAAGCTGCTGGGCGGCATGGGGACTTCGCTAAGGTGCTTCATGATGGTCCCTAGCGGGGTTTCGGCTTCGTAGGGCAGGCGACCCGTCGCCAGTTGATAAAACATGATGCCCAGCGAGTAGAGGTCCGAACGATGATCGCCGGAGGTGCCGCCAGCCTGCTCTGGGGGCATATAAGCCGGGGTGCCGATCATCGCGCCGCTGGCCGTCAGGCTTTCCGCGCCGCCCTCCTGAACGAGCTTAGCAATCCCAAAATCCATCAGGACCACGCGCTGGTTTCGATCCAGCATCACGTTAGAGGGCTTGATGTCGCGGTGCTGCATCCCTTCCGCATGGGCGTAGCCCAGGGCCCCCGCCAGCGCTTCCATCACACCCAGTAGCTCTGCCAGGGGTAGCATCCCTCCCTGAGCATGAAGGGAGTCGCTCAGGCTGGGGCCATCAATATACTCAATCACCATATAAAACTGGTCGAGTTCTGGGTCCCGATCAAAGTCATACACCTGGACAATGTGCGGATGCTTGAGGCGGGCCATCGCGCGTGCTTCGCGCTCAAAGCGTGCCTGAAACTGCACATCTCGGGAGAGGTGACGGTGCATCAGCTTAACCGCAACACGCCGATCCAGGCGCGGCTGGTAAGCCTCGTAGACTTCGGCCATGCCGCCCTGCCCCAGTAAACGCCGGATTTCGTAGCGTCCACCCAAGTTTATACCAATCAAGACTGCCATCGCCTGCTCCAGATGATGCGCGTGCCCGGTTGCCACGCCGCCTGTATTGTAGCGGATTTCCGCCCAGAATCGCAGACCCGCTCCCTGGCTTTCAAAGCGTTACCCGGCCAGGCTGCGCCGCTGCCTGGTTGCTGCTGGGGCGGCGACATGGCCCAGGCCCAGCAAATAGCCAAACATCAACGCGCCACTGCCCAGGCCAACAGCCACCTTCACCCCAAACGGCAACTCCGCAGGCGACACAAACCCCTCAATCACCCCAGCCATCACCAGCAGCGGGATCATAATGACGATCAGTGGCACCGCACGCCGCCCGGCCTCGCTCAGCGCATCGCGGCGGCTGCGCAGCCCGGGGTTCAGCAGCGCCCAACCCAGTTGCAGCCCCGCGCCGCCGCTCATAAAAATGACGTTCAGCTCCACCACCCCATGCGCAAAAACGAAATCGAGCAGCGCCTGACCCTGGCCATAGTGCACCGCCAGGCCGAACACCGCCCCGATGAACAGGCCGTTGTACATCAGGATATACGCAGCAAAGACCCCAAACAGCACCCCGCCCCCAAAGGCCAGCAACGCCACCCGGATGTTGTTCGAGAGGATAAACGCCGAGGCAAAGGGCCGCTCTTCCACCGGGATGTTGGTCCAGATCGATTGATTGGCGAGCTGGTCGCGCTGGGCAGCCAGGCCCAGCGGTTCGGCCACATCCGGGTTGCCTTCCGCTAGCCAGAACCCCACCAGTGCCGGGACCATGAACATCAAAAACGCCACCAGGGTAAAGCGCCCGGCCTGGCGGAAGGTCTGCGGGATGGTGTGGGTAAAGTAGCGCAGCGTACGCCGATAGTCGCTCACATCCTGCTGATAAATGTAGCTATGCACCTTGGTGAGCAACTGGTTCAGGTAGGTTGACACTGAGTGGCGCGGATAGTCCCGTCGTGCCTGGGCCAAATCCGAAGTCACCGCGCGGTAGAGGTCGCCTAGCTCGCGCACCTCCACCGCTTTCAGGCGCACCCGTCCCTGCCGCTGGCGGATCAATCCTTCCAGCCGTTTCCAGTCCTTTTCCCGAAGTCTGATAAAATCATGAACGTTCATGGGGTTCCTTTGCTCTTAAGAAAGGATGCGCTATATGGCCGACTACAACCTGAGGATTGACACGCCAGAAAACCTGGAGCTGGAAGCAGAAGTCGCTGGCTTCGGAAGCCGGAGCGTAGCCGCCCTGGTGGATTACGGCTTGCTGGGCCTGCTGATGACCCTCTTCACCTGCGGCTTCATCCGCCTGGCTGCGGAAAGCTACGACGAAACGCAGGTGGGCGTTTTGTTGGCCGTGTTTACCCTGATTCTGTTTGCGTTGTTTACGTTTTATCACCTGACTTTTGAGTTCCTCTGGAACGGCCAGACGCCCGGTAAGCGCCTGTTTGGGCTGCGCGTGGTGATGCAAGATGGCCTGCCAGCAACGACCACGGCCCTGCTCATCCGTAATTTTATTCGCCTCTTCGACTTTCTGCCTTTTTTTTATGGCGTGGGCCTCATCACATTGTTCTGGGCGCGGAAGACCCAGCGCCTGGGCGACATGGCCGCCCGCACCGTCGTCATTTACGAACGCCCTCAACTGACGCTCCAGGCGCTGCAAAACACTACCCGTTTTCAATATCTGTTGCTGATGCCTGGCGATGCGCTGCCGCCGTACCTCAACATCCACCGCTTGAGTACAGCGGATCGCGCCCGCCTGACCGAATATTTGCAACGCCGCGCGCTGTTCGTGGAGCGCCAACACCTGGCCGTGATGCTGGCGGCGCACCTTGCCACCCAGATAGAACTTTCGGAAGCCCAGCGCGAGGAGCTAGGGCTGCAACGCCCCCGCCATGCCGAGCGCTTTATTGAGATGCTCGCCCTTCTGCTCGAGCGCCAGGCCAACCCCCAGCCCGAGTCCCCTACATCAGCGAGCGGGCTTTCAGCTGCAAGTAGCGGTTGACCACGGCCATCGTCATCTGCTCGGCATTTACATCCAGCGTGAGCACCCCCCGCCGCCCCAGGTTCTCCAGCAGCAGGCGGCGGTCCTCAATCAGCTGTTCGGCAATCATCCGCCGATAGAGCGCCTCAGAGGACTGCACTGCCTGATGCGCTTCCTGGTCCAGTGCTGGGTCGCGGATGGTCACCACCAGCGGTAAATGGCGCGGCGCCAGGCGTGGCAGGGTCGAAAGCAGCGCCTCCGAAGCGCGCATTCCGCTCAGGTCGGTAAAGAGCACCGTCAGGGAGCGTTTTTTGTTCTGCGTGCGCAACATGTTGATGGCCGCTGATAATCTGCCTCCACAGGTTGGCTTTCCAAAGCATACATCAACTCGAGCAACTGGTGAAACTGCGCCCGCCCTGCACGCGGCGCCAGGTAATGCTGCACCCGATCCGCAAAAACCAGCACCCCCACCTGGTCACCCTTCAGCGTGGCCACATAACTGAACAACAACACGCTGTTCACCACAAAATCGACCTTCGCCATGTTCCAGCTTTCCCCGGAGGGGTCATCTACCCGGATGGGGCTGCGCATCATCCGCCCCACATCCACCGCAATCATCACCCGTTGGCTGCGTTCTGGTTCATAGTCCATGCTTATGGGCTTGCCGCGCCGCGCGGTGGCCTTCCAATTGATGCTGCGGTACGGGTCATCCGGCGTATAGTCGCGCAGGGACTCAAAAGCAGTGCCTTCGCCACGCAACCGAACGCTACGCAAGCCCATCTCTGCCAGTTGATCGCGCCGGGCCAGCAGGTCATATTTGCGAATGTCATGAATATTCGGGTAGACCTTAACCATCACCTGAGCCGGAATCGCTGCCTGGCGCATGGTAAAGCCCAGCGGGCTGCTCCAGCGCAGGTTCAGGTCGCCAAAGCGATAATCACCCCGCTTGAGCGGGCGCAGCAGATAGCTTAGTGCCACGGTACTACGTGGTTCGAGCGTAGCCCGGACCAGCGCTTCTTCGGCGCCAACCAGTTGCCAGGGGGGTTCGTCCCGCACCTGCACCGCCAGGCGGCGCCGAGCCAACGAGGTGATCTCGATGTGAATGCGGTTCTGCACCCCCAGCGAGAGCTTTTCGTCATGCTGGCGTGCCACCCGAAACTGGCGCACGGGTCCGGCAGCGCGTCGGTCCAGCACCAACAGAACAAGCAGGCCCAGCCCATAAACCACCGCCACCCCGACCAACGGCGGAATCCACGTTCCGCCGATCAGCAGCAACGGCACCCCCAGCGCCAGCCCAAAAAAGCGCAACGTTAACATGGCCTAGCGCGGGACATCCACCTGGGCCAGGATGCGCCTGAAGACACCGTCCGCGTCCAGCCCTTCGATCTCTGCTTCAGGCCGCAGGTAAACACGATGCCGCAGGGTTGGCGGAAGCAGCGCCTTGATGTCATCCGGGAACACGAAGTCGCGCCCATACAGCGCCGCGCGTGTTTTGGCGGCCAATAGCAGGGCCACGCTGGCGCGCGTGCTGGCCCCGATGGCCAGGTCACTGCTCTGGCGCGTAGCCTGGGCAATGGCGGCGATGTAGTTCAGGATACCTTCTTCGACCCGCACCGACTGGATCACCCCGCGCATCAGTTCCATCTGATCCGGGCGGATGAGCGGCTTTAGCCCTGCCGCGCCCAGGTTACGCGGGTCAAAGCCCTGGTGATAACGCCGCAGCACCTCAGTTTCTAGAGCCTGTGGGAGGTAGCCAATCTTGATCTTGAACAGGAACCGATCCAGTTGGGCTTCTGGCAAGGGATAGGTGCCGTCCATTTCAACCGGGTTCTGGGTGGCAATGACCATGAATGGCGCGGGCAGGGCTTGCGTATTGCCTTCAATGGTGACCTGCCGTTCTTCCATGGCTTCCAGCAACGCCGCCTGCGTTTTGGCCGGGGCGCGGTTGATCTCGTCCGCCAGCAAAATCTGGGTGAAGATCGGCCCGCGCTTCAGGTTAAAGCGGCTGGATTGAATATCATAAACGACCGTGCCCACCACATCCGAAGGCATCAGGTCCGGCGTAAACTGGATGCGCCCAAACTCCGCAGCCACCAATTGCGCAACCGTGCGCGCCAGAAGCGTCTTGGCTGTGCCAGGAACCCCTTCTAGCAGCACGTGGCCGCCGCTCAACAAAGCAACCAGCATCAGCTCGACCGCCTCTTCCTGGCCCACCAGCACACGCCCGGCAGCGGCGCGCATCTGCTCAAAAGCCTTGCATCCCCGATAGGGGCTGTTTACGGAAGCTGCTTGATCCATTCATCCACCTCAGCAATGATGCGTAAAAGTTCGTTTTCCGTGACCTGCGTGCGCGTCGTCTCGGCGAGCAGGCGGCGCAACGCTTCGGCGTCCAGATCAGGGGCGCGCACAGCAAGCAGGTCCACCAGCGCGCCATCGCTCAGGCGCGGGTCCAGCGCATAGCGCCGGGC
>JAAUUD010000377.1 GCA_012031655.1 Anaerolineae bacterium
GGCTGGATCGCGCCGGGCGCTGCTGCGCTGCTGTGCCTGGCTTTGATGTGGGGCGGTGTGGGGCTACTGGCAGCCCGCCTATCGCCCCACGCCGCTCCCGGCGATGATCGAAGTGCCGCTTGGCTATCAATACGAGGGCGTGGCCGAACTGCTGGGCGTGGCACAGCCCACCTATGCCGTGCAACCCGGCCACCCGGTCCAGGTAACGCTCTACTGGCGTGCATTGCAAGCCAGCGAAACCGATCTGTTGGTATACGTGCATTCGATGGGCACCGAGACCATCCGGCGCGACAGCTATCCGGCCACCGGAAATCTGTTGCGCTGGGAAGCCGGGCAAACCTGGCAAGAGACCCACTACATCTACGTGCCCGCAGGCACGCCTGCGCAGGTGGCCTTTCCGTTGGTGGCGGGGTTGTACGATGCAGAGGCTGCGCGCACCCTCAGCGCCACCAATCCCCAGGGCGAGCCTGTGCAACCGGTGATCGGGCGGCTGGCCATCCAGGGGACGCCGCATCCAGACCCGCCTTACCGCTACCGTGTGGGAGAGGCTATTGGGTTGCAGCCGCCACAACTGACCCGCCAGGGCGAAACCCTGCAACTGTGCCTGCGCTGGGTAGCGCGCCAGGCGGTGGACCGGGATTACCAGGTTTTCGTGCACCTGTACACCAGCGGCGCGCAACCCGCTGTTCAGGGGGACCATGCACCGCCCTATCCCACAAGCGCCTGGTTACCAGGCGAGGTGGTGCCCTATTGCCTGACTTTGCCGGCTGTGGCGGCCCCAGCGCGGGTTTTGCTGGGGGTCTATTCCCTGGAAGATGGGCAGCGGTTGCCGGTTTGTGACGGGGCAAATTGCCACGATCATCTGGCCCTGGCGGTGCCTTTCTAGCTGCCCGACCCCCAGAGGGAGTGGGCCAGGTGGCCCATGCTAATTCCTCTCGGTAGTCACACTCGTTCGATGTTCTTTGTGTTCTCTCTGAACTCCTGTAGTATTAAATCAGGCCATACAACACGCTAGGGCTAAGGGAGCAGGGCCTAAGCCAGCGGTCTGCAAATCCTGCTCTGGTTGTCGCCGGGCCAGCTTCAAGGAAGGATTGGTTCGTGGGGACTGGCAAAAGAGAAACCATGTTTCGTTTACCACGCCTTGTCTGGTTGCGTTTGCTGTTCCTGACGATCCTGCCGTGCGCGCTCAGCCTGGCGAGCTATGCGGGGGTGTGGGTGGCACGGCCCCAGAGGGTGGAAGTGAGCATCGAACCCCTCGAAACCACGGACTATGGCCCCTGGCCGCGCCTGGACTTTGTCCGCGTGAGTACCTCGCTGGCAACCCTGGTGAGCCAGGGCGAAGCGCCGCTGCGCTACGGGGTGTTGCCCACGCTGAACGCCACCGAAGTTGCCCAGCTTAGCGCCACGCTCAGCAGCGCCGGGACAACCCTCACCGAAACCCATGAAGCTTCAACCCCGGCGGACTCCATCACCGGTAACCATTCGGTGCTCAGCAGCATTGAGGCCCAGTAACTCCTATGAAGGAGCTTTTATGCTCAGTCCTAAAGCATATCATCCGAAGGCAGCTTCTGAAGAAATCGTGAAATTTACCTTTATTTCTGTCATTGTGGCCTAGAATAAATATAACGTAGCAGAGGGCACGGAAAAATCAGCATGGCTCATGTAGTACATCTCGAAGATGACGTTCCTTTGCAACTGATCCTGAAGATCGCTTTTGAGGCGGCGGAGCCCACCGTACAGCTGAAGCAGTTCATCACGGGGGATGACGCCCTGCGGTACAGTGCCCCACACATCCATGATATTGATCTGTTCATCCTGGATATTCGGGTGCCGGGTAGCCTGGATGGATTACAGGTGGCCCAGCGGCTTCGGGAACTCGGTTGCACCGCCCCAGTGATGGTATCTTCCGCCTATGGCAAGCCTCAGAGCGAGTTTCTGATGCGCTACCAGTGCGAGTGGATTGGCAAGCCCTGGTACCTGACCGAGACGATCAAGCATCTGCTGGATGCGGTCCAGCGTCGGGGGCAGTCTCATGGCCCCCTATCTGCTGGTAGCCCAAGTCAATAGGGGGTTGGCCCAGGCGCCAGAAACATTTGCCTGAAGCCCGCGACCCTGATATCGCTGGATAGCCTGGTGCAACGGGTCCGCGAGCAGTCGCTTTGGGGCGTGCTGCTCTACAGCGGGCAGGGCGAGTTGCTGGCCAGCACGCTCAGCACCGATCCCGCCGACCAAACCGCGCTGACGCCCTGCAAAGCGCCTGGCTTTTGGACCAGGTGCAGGAGCGTAGCCCTATCGAGGGGCTCCAGTTGGGCGGACGGTCCTCCCACGTGCTCTATGCGCCGTTCCAGGTGCGCAGCGAGCAGGGAGGGCTGATGGGCGTGGCCCTCCCCAGCAACTTTATCGTGGAACAAAGCAGCACCAGCCGCAATACGCTGGCCGGGTTGTTTTCGCTGATTGTGGAGCGGCACCAGGGCAGCATCATGCTCAGCAGCCAGCCGGGGGTCGGGACTTGCATACGCGTGACGTTGCCGCTCCATCAGCCCCGCGAGGTCCCCACCTCGCTCGCCAGGGTGGAAGAAGTCTCGCAGAACGACATCCGCTAAGCGCAGGGACACGCCAGGGGACCCAGGCCCCCGCGCAGGCTAGGTGAACAGCGGCTCCATGGCCTGGTTCTGGACCAGTTGCGCCATGGCGGCATCGCTGGGCGCTCCGTAAAGCGGCTGGCCGCATCCAGCACCTTCGGCAAAACGCCAATATCCCCCACGGTGTTCAGAAAGACGCCCGGCTGCCCAGCACCCAATGCACCGCCAGGTCAATGGCCGCCTGGTCCGTGAGCGGCTCGTACCAGGTGGCATGGGTATGCGCGCCGGGGTAGGGCCGCCGCGTGAGGCCCTTAATGGTCTGCACGGCGACGTTGCGGGCCTGCGCCAGCTGCAAAACCTCCGCAAAACCCGCCGCGTAAACCGGGTTCTGCATCATGACGTAGCTATAGGGCAGCAACACGGTGTCAAAGTCGTAGTGTTCCAGGCTGCGGCGGTGCATTTCTGCGATGGCCACGTCGTGCCCGGTCACGCCGATGTAGCGCACCAGCCCGGCGTCGCGGGCTTCCAGCAGATATTCCAGGGCACCGCCCGGTCCCATCGCCACCTGCCATTCGGCTTCGCCCACCAGGTAATGCATCTGGATGAGGTCGACCGAGCCCACCCGCAGGCGCTCCAGAGATCGCTGGAACTCGGCTTTAGCGCCGGCATAGGTGCGCTCGCCGGTTTTGGTGGCCAGGAAGAACTGGTCGCGGTGTTGCGCCATCCAGGGGCCAATCCGCAATTCGGAGTCACCATAGCTGGCCGCTGTATCAATGTGATTGATGCCATAGGCCAGCAGCAGTTCCAGCGTCTGGTCGGCTTCGGCCTGGCTGACGTCCTTCAGCGCTACAGCGCCGAAGATGACCCGGCTGCTGAGGTGCCCGGTGCGCCCAAAGGGCTGTTGTGCAATCGCCACAAGCTTGCTCGCTTCTCTTTGAGGACGGTCCATCCCTCAATTATAGCGTCGTCTAGAGCGCTTGCTCGGTTTCGGCCAGGGTTTTGGCGGTGGGCTGGTAGGGCTGCGAGCCTGCCGCGATGGCCCCGTTGCCGTGCTGGGCGCGGAAGTCCAGCGGGTGCTCCCCGGTGACCTCAATGGGGGCATAGGCGCTGGTGTGTTCGCCAAAGTCCTTCCAGGTGGTTTCTGGCTCGCCCAGCAACCAACGGTTCACGAGCTCCACGCCCTGCATTACGGAATGATCCATGTTGCCAATTTCGTATTCCCAGGCGCCAAAGCGCCCCGGCTAAAGATGCCCTGTTGCATCAGGTAGGGTTGGATGGTCCCCAGGGCCATGTTGCGGTCCAGAGTGGGCA
>JAAUUD010000025.1 GCA_012031655.1 Anaerolineae bacterium
GCCTGGAAGAAGCCTGGGGCGTGGAAGCTGCCTCTGGCGGCATGATGATGCCCATGATGGGCATGCCCATGATGGGTGCGGCAGCGGGTGACGGCGGCGCAGCAGCCGAGCCGGAAGAAGAACCCACCGAGTTCAACCTGATTCTCAAGGACGTAGGCCCCAAGAAGATCAACGTGATCAAGGCCGTGCGTGCCATCAACCAGAGCCTGGGCCTGGCCGAAGCCAAAGCCCTGGTGGACGGTGCCCCCGCTACCCTGCTCGAAGCGGTCTCCAAAGAAGCCGCCAACGATGCCAAGGGCAAGCTGGAGGCCGAAGGCGCGGTCGTGGAAATCAAGCCTGTCTAGTTGGGCGGGGCGCTGGGCCTTCTGCGGAAGGGCAGTCAGGGGCGGTTCCACAGCGGAGCCGCCCTTTTGATTCCAGCTCAGGGGGGTTGCCGTGGGCATCTGGCTCAGGCGCGCTGCTACTCGGATGAGCACTTCCAACCGCCCCCAGAGCATGGGCAGGTGAATCCGTTCCCCAGGGGTGTGGATGCCTTCCGCCGGGGCGCCCATCCCGCAAATTGCCGGGACGCCGCTCCCGCTGATGTAGTTGGCATCGCTGCCGCCACCGCGCGCAATTGGTTTATAATTTTCGCCCAGGCGCGTTGCTTCTTCCATCACCACGTCCACCAACACCTGGTTACGCGCGTTCTTTTCCATCGCGGGCATAAAAACATCCACGCTAAAATCTTCCACGCAATCCCAGCGGTCTAGAGTGGCTTTATAGGCAGTTGGGGTCTGGGCAATCTCGCGGATCGCCGCCAGCAGGTTTTCACCAGCCTGTTGGGCCTCAAAGCGGAAATCGACATGGGCGATGCAGGCATCCGCGATGGTGTTGGCGGCGGTGCCCCCCTGCACCAACCCAACATTGGTGGTGTTGCCCAGCGCCAGGTCCGAGAGTGCATGAATTTTGAGGATGCGCTGCGCCATGCCTTCGATGGCGCTCAGGCCCTGCTCCCAGGCCCCACCCGCGTGGCTGCCTGGCCGCGCACCGTGAAGTGCACCCGTCCGCAGCCCTTCCGTTGCTCCACAAACCCCATGGTTACTGATGGCTGGAGCGGCCCTTGTGGAAAACCAGGTTCCAGGCCAATGGCATAGTGTGCGCCGTGCAGCCCCTGCAAATACCAGGGTTGGATGGTGGGGGAGCCGATTTCCTCATCCGCGCTGACCACCAGACACACATCCGCCTGTGGGTGGAGCATTTGCAGCGCTTTCACCGTCCACAGCCCCATCAACAATCCACCCTTGATGTCCCCAATACCTGGGCCACGGATGTAGCCATCGGCCTGCGGCTCGTAGTGCTGAAAATCATCATCTGGCGGATGGACGGTGTCCATGTGGGCAACCAGCAAAATCCGAGGCCCGGCATTTCCTCCGCTGCGGATCAGGCGGTGCCGCCCCTGCACCGTTTCGGCAGTCAGGCCCAGGTTTTCGGCCAGGCGGCAAAGGGCGTCCATCCCGGCATCCACCCCCTGCACATTAGCCGTATAGGTGTTAATCTCCACCAGATATTGCAACCAGTGCGTCAGGTCTGCCTGCTGCTGCGTGATCCAGGTGCGTAAGCTTTGCAACGTCTCCATAGCGTCTCTCGTGTGCCCCAATTGGTCAATAAAATTTAACTTTAGCACAGGGTCCAGTCATCTTCACATAGGCAAGATCACCAGACTGGGGGTATCATACAGCGCAGCAAGCGATTAAGGAGCATTCAAAAAAATGGCACTTTTACAGGAGCGCGTGGCCGTGGTCACCGGGGGCAGCCGGGGGATTGGGCGCGCAATTGCCCTGGAACTGGCCCGGCAGGGTGCGCGGGTGGTGGTGAACTATAACAGCAACGCCGAGGCCGCCGGGGCTGTGGTGGCACAAATTGAGGAGGCCGGCGGCGCCGCGCTGGCGCTTCAGGCAGATGTGGCCAACCTGGAACAAGCCGGGGCACTCGTCAAAGGCGCGGTGGATGCCTACGGCCAGCTCGATATCCTGGTGAACAATGCCGGGGTCACGCGGGATAACCTGATCATGATGATGAAAGAAGAAGATTGGGACACCGTGCTGCATACCAACCTCAAAAGCGCCTGGAATTGCAGCAAAGCAGCCGCGCGCATCATGATGAAAAAGCGTGCCGGGCGGATCATCAACATCACCAGCGTGAGCGGCATCGCCGGGCAGGGTGGGCAGACCAACTATAGCGCCAGCAAAGCCGGGCTTATCGGCCTGACTAAAGCACTTGCCAAGGAACTCGCCGGGCGCAACGTCACAGTGAACGCGGTGGCACCGGGCTTTATTGACACAGACATGACCGCCAGCCTGAGCGAAGACTTGCTGGCTCAGGTCGACGCGGCCATCCCGCTGGGGCGGCGCGGCCAAGCCGAGGACGTGGCGTTTGCGGTGGCGTTTCTAGCGTCGGACCAGGCAGCCTACATAACGGGGCAGGTCCTTTCTGTCGACGGCGGGCTGGTAATGGGCTAAAGTAGAAGCATGGAAAGCGTACACTCCCGCTCATATCGAGAACCCAACGACACCGTGACGATTGACCACGCGGTGCTAATCACGATTGCCCGCGCAGCCGCGCTCAATATTGAAGGCGTGGTGCGTCTGGGGTCTGTTCCTAACACCCTGGAACGCGTCCTGGGGCGCAGTTATACCGCCGAAGGGCTCTATCTGACGGTCGAAGGTGAAAGCGTAACGGTGGAGGTCTTTTTGATTGTCGATGCCCGCCACAACCTGCGCCAGGTGAGCTTGAAAGTGCAGGAAGATATCAACCGCACCATGTTGCAATACGTCGGGATGAAGGTTCAGGCGGTCAATGTCCACATTGAGGATGTCCTCTTTGAACATGAAGGTTGACCCACGCCGCCTGGCCCGCGCCGTTGCACTCCAGTTGCTCTACGAACTGGATTTTCATAAGTGGGAGCAGCCCTCGGTTTTTTTCTTCCGTACCCCCGCCTTGCGCCCCGAGGATGAGTTGCACTGGTTGGCTTTTCATACCCTCCAGGCTGTTTATGACCAGGGGGAGGATGCCCCCGACGAAGACCACCTGGTGTTGCAGCCCATTGACCATCTGGAGGCCTTTCCCGCCGAAGTCGCCCAGCCCATTGTTGAACTTATCGATGGCGTGTTGACCCACCGCGAAACAATTGATGGGCTGATCGCTTACTGTGCGCCGGAATTCCCGGTGGATCAACTGCCGCGTATTGACCGCAACATCTTGCGCCTGTCGGTGTATGAATTTGCCGTGGCGCGGAAGGTCCCTATGCCGATTGCCATTAGCGAAGGGGTGGAACTGGCCAAGCTGTTTGGCAGTGCCACCTCCAGCATGTTTATCAACGGTGTTCTGGGCAGCATCGCTCGTGGAATTCTGGAAGCGCGAGGGCAAAACGATGAGTAATCAACGGATAGCTGACCCTGGCAGGGCGCCGGAACCCCATCCTCCGCTAAACGCGCAGGATGGCTTTGGTGCGCAGATGGGCTTCTTTGAGCACCTGGACGAGCTGCGCATGCGCTTGATCCGGGTGTTGCTGGTGCTGATTGTGGCGCTGGTTGCGGCCACCGCTTTTGCAGAACCGCTGCTGAACTACCTCATCACCCCCTGCGGTTGCGAGTTGGTGCTGCTACGCCCGACAGACAGCGTGGTGATGTACTTCCGCGTGGCGCTGATGGCTGCGGCCATCGTGACGGTCCCTACGCGACCTACCAGTTTTTGATGTTCATCCTGCCTGGCCTGAACCAACGCGAGCGCCGGATGGTGCTCACGGCGTTACCCGTGACGACCCTGCTGTTCCTCACGGGGGTGATGTTTGCGTGGTTTGTGATGATCCCCACCACGATCCCTTTTCTGCGGGATTTTATGGGCGATGTCTTTCGCGCAGAATGGACTGCCGGCGAATACATTGCCTTCCTGACGACGCTCCTCTTCTGGATGGGGCTGGCCTTTGAGATGCCTGCCTTTTTCTTTGTGCTGGGGCGGGTGGGTTTGGTCGAGGCGCGCAACCTGGTGGATAACTGGCGCCTGGCGATTGTGGTGATGACCATCGCTGCGGCGGTGATCACCCCCACGGTTGACCCTTTTAACATGCTGCTGGTGACCGCCCCCTTGATGGTGCTCTATGTGATGAGCATCTTTTTGACCGGCTTTGCCTCTCGCCAGCGCCGCCGCCTGGAAGAGCAAGCCTAGCTAGCCTCGTGGGGGAGTTGATCAGGACCGGGCATCTTTGGCCAGGGCGCTGGCCAACTGGGCGCTGATCAGCTCCAGCATCATCACGTTCTCCTGGCTGATGGACGCCTCGGCCTCTTTGCAGGCAATCAGCACGCCAAAGCGCAGGTTGGTCCCCACGGGCACGCCCACCCCAATCTTAAAACGCCCACTCTTCACCAGCGGATGATTGATCTCCTCTGTTGGGGTGATGGTCCGGCTCTTGCCATTCTGCACCACCCAACCCACCATAGAGTCATTCAGCGCGGGTTTTTTGGGGGCCTCGCGTTTGGCATCATCCGCGCCAACCTGCGCCAGCAACGACACATCCGGCGGATCGCCCGGCAGCACCTTATAGAAGGCCACGTAATCGTAGCCCAGTTCTTTAACGGCTTCTACCGCAGCTTGTTGCTTGCTGACGCTGCCAGTGCTGGTGGCTTTGAGGATGGACTTGGCAAATTGGCGGACCGGGGGCAAGGCATCGGCGCGCAGGGTTTGCAAGCGGCGCGATTCGTTCAGGCGCTTGATGCGGTTCACCAGATCGTTATCTTCAAAAGGGGTGGTGGAAACATCATCAGCCCGCCCGGGCATGGCAAAGTCCGCGTTTTCATCCACCAACAGGATGATCAGGCGTGGGTAGCTCTGCCGCACCTCACGGATGATCTCGTGGACTTCGCCCAGCCCGCTATCCACCACAAAAACGTCAATCTGCTGGGCCGGGTCATCCAGGGTATCGCGCGCTTTGTCCAGGCTGGTGACCAGGTTCACTTCAAAGGTGGGTTCCTTGCGCAGGCCCTCCCGATAGCGAGCAATGGAAGGCAGCTGGATAGCGGCTAGAATCTTGGTAAGCGGTCCCTGACTCATGAGAATTTTTTCCTGTCTTGTGCTTCGCGCCAGATCACTTCTAATTATATGCCAGGGCGAGCAACTTACCACGCCCCCGCGCCATTTGCGGCAGCGCTGGCCAGCAACAGCAGTTGCCACATGCCTTTTTCCAGCGGTTCGATCTCGATGTACTCATCCAGGCGGTGGGCATTCCCCCCATAGGTGAGGCCCACGCAGACCGCCGGAATGCCACGCGCCAACGGGATGTTCGCATCGGTGCTCCCTGCGTCCAGTTCAACCTGCATCCCGATGGCCTGATGTGCCTCGGCGGCCAGGCGCACCAGCGGGTGCCCCTGCGGGATGCTCCCGGCGGGGCGGTCGCCCACTACCTCAAAGTGAAAACGGCTTTCGGGCAGGGCCAAGCGCTCCGGCAGGCTGCGCACGGTTTGTTCCAGGGCCTGCAGGGCTTGCGGGTCGGTGGAGCGCAGGTCGATGTAGCAGGCGGCTTCGCTGGCGATGGTGTTGATCGAGCGCCCACCTTCGATAACCCCGACGTTGTAGGTGGTGCGCGGCTGTTCGCCGGGGTTGACCTGGCTCAGCAAATGGATAAAGCTCCCCATCAGATGAACAGCGCTCGGTTGGCCAAAGTGCAGCCAGCTATGCCCGCCAGGGGTCTCAATAGTCAACTTGAGGCGCCGCACAGCAATCCCGCCATGGTACACCCGCCCCAGCGCCATGCCCTCTATCACAATGGCGGCACTCACCCGGTCCCCCAGGCGGTCCAGCGCCGCCCCGGATGCCGCCCAGGTCGCCCAGGCCTTCCTCGCGCGAGTTGGCCAGAAAGCACAGGTGCGCGCTGCGTGGGATGGCGTGCTGCTCCAACAAGCCTGCCAGGGTGAGCAAGGCAGCCACCCCCAGGCTGTTATCCCCCAAGCCTGGCCCGTAAACCTGCGTGCCTGCATGGCGGAGGCTGAGGTCAGTTTCCTGGGGAAAGACCGTATCCGTGTGTGCAGAAATGAGGAAGGTCGGTGCGTTGGGGTCTGGCGCGGGCAGCCAGCCATAAACATTATGCAGCGCATCAACCTCAACCTGCTGTAGACCGTTCTGGCGGAAGCATTGCTCCAGATAGGCGGCGCGGGCGGCTTCTCCAAAGGTCGGGGCCGGGATTTGCTGGATGGCAATCGCTCGTTCCAGCAGCGCTTGCTGGCGGATGGCCTGGCGTGCATTTTGAACAACGCTACTATTCACCAGCCGCGTGATGGAGGCATTCGAAAGGCTCATAAATCGATCATCATCCCTGTTCTTGCTCGGCGCACACACTATACTCAATATCCAGTGGGGTGTCGAATGCCAATCAGGCAGCAAGGCCCTGGCGTTATGGGTACACTATGCAGGGTGCTGGATGAGCAGAAGAGGAAATCATTCGACGTGATGCAAAGACGGACCTTTCTCAAGCGGTTATTGGTGGTGGGGGGCGCCTGGGTTGCGGCGCAGCGTGCCGGGTGGTTGCCCAGTGCCCTGGCCCAGGAACAGCTTTTCTTTGTGCCGCCGACCGTTCACCACGTCTCGGAAGATAGCGCCACGCTGGTCTTTCGGCTATCTCTCCCCACGGCTAATGGGCTGGTGCGTGTTTTTGAAGGCGACCAGCCTGTGCTCGAACTGCCCTACGATGCCTCTGCAACGCTCTGGCAGCAGGTGGTGGTGCCGGGGCCTCAGGCCAGCCACACCTATCGCTATCAGGTCGAGGCGGATGGTGCTGTGCCGCTGGCGCTCATGGCAGGCCAGCCCGGCATGCCCTGGGAGGGCCTCAGCTTCCGCACGCAACCGCACCCCTTTCCCTTGCGTGTGGCAGCGGTTGGCGATAGCGGTTTTGGCCACACCATCACGCGCGAGTTGGGCCAGGTGATGGCCCAGCAGCAACCCGATTTTTTCATCCATCTCGGGGATGTGGTCTACTGGATGCACCAGTACAACGGCAACGCCTACCTGAACTGGATGGAGAAGTATTTCATTCCCTTTCAGGATGTATTGGCGCGTGGTCCGCACTACGCCACCTTTGGCAACCACGAGCAGGATGGCCCCGCCCAGCTGGATGGCTGGCCCTCCTACTACTGGATGTTCCCCCCCTTCAACGAAGACCAGAACGATTTCGGTGCGCGCTCCTGGTATAGCTTCGACTACAACAACATTCAGTTTATCTCGCTTAATTCGCAGTTGTTTTACAGTTACGCCCGCTTCTTTGCCCCGCAGCAAGAGTGGCTGCTGCAAAAGCTCCAGCGCGATGACGTGCGCTACACCGTGATTTTCTTCCACATCTCGCCCTACAACTCCGCTTCGTTGAATCAATGGGATGGATTGCGGATTCAGGAACAGTGGGTGCCGCTGTTTGAGTCTGCCCCATGCAAAGTGGCTCTGGTCATGGGCGGGCACGCGCACATCTACGAGCGACTATTGCAGAACGGCATTCACTACCTGGTGGCGGGGTCGGGTTCCGATACCATCTATGGTGAAGGCGTCCCGATGGAGAACCGCGTTTTCTTTGCCCGCGAAACCTGCTTCCCCATGCTGGAGTTTTACGAAGACCGCATCGCCCTCCAGACCTACACCGCCGCAGGAGCGGTTATTGACCAGGCAGAACTGCCTTTGCGGACGTTTTGAACAGGATCGTAGCAGTGCGGTAACACGCGCTTTTACATTTTTGGGGTACGATCATGGCATCCAAGTAAGGAAGGATGCCCATGAATCGGCGTGATTTTTTCAAACTGAGCGGGACCGTGGGGGCAGGCGCGGCCCTGGGCCTGGGCGGGGTGCCCTCGGCCTGGGGCCGGGCTGCCTTCCTTGCCCAGCCGCGTCGTGATGCTGCCGCCCATGTGGTCCACCGCCTGACCTTCGGCCCTGCACTGGGCCTGCTGGAACAGGTGCGGGCCATGGGGCCCATGGCCTTCATTGAACAGCAACTCCACCCGGCGGCGCTGCCCGACCCCCAGGTGGAGGCGCTCCTGGCGGATTTTGAAACCCTTTCGCTCTCTGGGCCGGAGGTTGTCGCCCGCTACCAGGCGGATAACCA
The DNA here is from genome assembly GCA_012031655.1 of Anaerolineae bacterium. Classification (GTDB taxonomy): domain Bacteria; phylum Chloroflexota; class Anaerolineae; order Aggregatilineales; family J027; genus JAAUUD01. The sequence goes on from JAAUUD010000025.1 coordinate 8,117, forward strand.
GCGTGCCGTAGCCGCCCTCGAACTCCAGGCCGCCACCCTCCTTCGTGCCGTCTATAGCCAGCGCCAGCTCTTCGAGTTGATGGTCCACTTCTGGAGCGACCATTTCAACATCCTGCTTTTTCAGACGCCCACCATCTTTTTGAAGCCCGCCGACGACCGCGACGTAATCCGCGCCCATGCGTTGGGGAACTTCCGAGCCTTGTTGGGGGCTTCTGCCGCTAGCCCGGCCATGCTGGTCTACCTGGATAACGCCAGTAGTAACCGTCGCCAACCGAACGAAAACTACGCCCGCGAATTGCTGGAACTGCACACGCTGGGTGTGGATGGCGGCTACACCGAGCAGGATGTCTATGAAGTAGCGCGGGCCTTTACGGGCTGGACGATTGCCCCACTGCGCCGCGAGGTGCCGAATGTGGCCTCCGGTGCCTTTTACTTCGATCCCCGGCGCCACGATGATGGCGAAAAGGTGGTGCTGGGCCAGCGCATTCCGGCGGGCGGTGGCCTGGAAGATGGCGCGCGCGTGCTGGATATCCTGGCGGCCCACCCTGCCACCGCGCGTTCCATCGCGGGCAAACTGGCGCGGCGCTTTGTGGCGGATGCTCCACCCACCGAGGTCATCGAGGCTGGCGCAGCGGCTTTTCTGGCGAGCGGGGGCGAAATCGTCCCGGTGTTGCGGGCCATCTTTGAGCACGCCGCCTTTCTGGGGAGGCCACGCCCCAAGCTGCGCCGCCCCTATGAATATGTGGTGGCCTCTCTGCGCGCCCTGAGCGCTGATTTTGGCAATCCACAGGCGGGCTTCCGCCGCTTACGGCAAACTCTTGAGGCGCTGGGGCAGGTGCCTTTCTCGCACCCGGCGCCGGATGGCTTCCCGGATGTGGCCAGCGCCTGGCAGGATAACCTCTTGCCGCGCTGGAACCATGCGATCACGCTCACTTCGGGCGGGCTGGGTGCCATCCAGCCCGATTTCGACGCGGTGCTGGCGCAACTTCCGCCCGCCAATGATGTTCCGACCTTGCTAAGCAACCTGGCGGATTATCTGCTGGGGCGCTCGTTGACCCCCGAAGAAGCGGCCCTGTTGCAAGGCTTGCTGGGCGAAGCCGACCTGAGCAGCGCGCAAGGTCGCCAGACCATCCAAGAAAGCCTGGCCCTGCTGTTGGCCTGCCCTGCATTTCAATATCGCTAGAAAGGACCTTTCCTCATGGCTCAGAACGCTTTTTCGCGCCGCGAGTTTTTGCATCGCTCTGGGTTTGTCGCTTCGCTGGCAATGGTTCAGGCCAGCCTGCCGCGCTGGATGCCGCGCCTGGCTTTTGCGCCACGCTACCAGAGCGCGCGCGGTGACGTGCTGGTGTGCGTCTTTTTGCGCGGCGGCGCCGATGCGCTCAATATGATCGTGCCCTATGCCGAAGCCGCCTACTATGCGCAGCGCCCCGACCTGGCCCTGGCGCGCCCGGACGATGCCAGCGCCGCAGCCGACCAGCGCGTACTGGACCTGGATGGCTTTTTTGGCCTGCACCCCGGCATGGCGCCTCTGTTGCCGCTGTTTCAGAGTGGCACTGCGCTGGCGGTGCATGCCAGCGGTTCGCCAGACCCCACGCGCTCGCACTTCGAGGCGATGGATTACATGGAACGTGGCACCCCTGGCATGCAGGCTTTAGCCTCTGGTTGGATTGGGCGGCACTTGGCCACGCTCAGCAACGGCAATAACTCGCCAGTGCGAGCAGTGGGCTGGGGAACGGCGGTGCCGCAATCGTTGCGCGGCTTCATCTCGCCGCTGGCGCTCCAGTCAATTGCGGATTATCACCTGGCAGGGCGGCCCGAAGTTGCGGCGCAGATGCTCAACACCCTGCGCGGCCTCTACGACCTGGAGACGGATGGCCTGCAAGCTGCCGCCCAAGCTACGCAAGACGCCTTGCAGGTGGTCCAGTCCGTCGATATAGGCGGGTATGTGCCGCGCAACGGCGCCACCTATCCAGAGGATGATTTTGCCTTTGGGTTGTTGCAAACCGCTGCCCTCATCCGCGCAGAGGTGGGGCTGGAGGTCGCTTGCCTGGACCTGGGCGGGTGGGATACGCACGAAGCCCAGGGCGCTGCCGCTGGACGCCAGGCGAATTTGGTGGGGCAACTGGCCAGCGGCCTGGCTGCCTTTTGCCAGGACATGCAGGCCGACATGGGCCGCATTAGCCTCGTCGTCATGTCCGAGTTTGGGCGGCGGGTGGACCAGAACGCCAGTCGGGGCACCGATCATGGGCGCGGTGGGGCTTTGTTGCTGCTGGGCCAGCACTTCCAGCGCAGTGGCGTGTACACCCAGTGGCCCGGCCTGGAGGACCTCGACGGCGGGGCCCTGCGCGTGACCACCGACTACCGCGATGTGCTGGCGGAATTGCTGCAAATCCGCCTGGGCAACCCCGCCCTGGACCAGATTTTTCCGACGCATACGGTGGCCTTGCCGGGCTTGTTCCGCGTTTAGCGGAGCAGCATAAAGCAAAAAGGGCTTGCGCAACACCGCAAGCCCTCCCGGTCTCGGTAGGGTGGGGCGCGCCCGCGCTAGGGGATGAGCACCAGCGTGGCGTCGCGGACCAGGTTTTCCAGGATGTAGGGCAGGATGCCCAGCACCAACGTTCCGGCGGCGGTGAGCCACAAAGCCCCGGCCAGCATCGGTTGGCGCGCCCGCGAAACCTCGCGCGCGGGGGCTTCGAAGTACATGTTCCAGACCACGCGCATGTAGTAGAAGGCCGAAACCACGCTGGTCAGCACGCCGATGACCGCCAGCGGGATCAGATTCGCTTCCATGGCGGCGCGGAACACGAAGAACTTGCCGATGAACCCGGCGGTCAGCGGTACGCCCGTCAAGCTGAGCATGAAGATGGTCATGGCAGCGGCCAGGCGCGGATGGGTGGTGCCCAGCCCCTTGATGTCATTCATCAGGGTGCCGGTGGTGTCGTCTTTTTCGATGGCCACCACACAGGCAAACGCGCCAATGTTGGTGAATGTGTAGGCCGCCAGGTAAATCAGGGCAGCCTGGGCCGCCAGGTTCCCCACCCCTTCGATACCTGCCGCCGCCACCGCGATCAACATGTAGCCGCCATGCGCAATGCTGGAGTAGGCCAGCATCCGCTTGAGGTCGCTCTGCATGATGGCCACCACATTACCCAGGATCAGCGTGATCCCGGCGATAAACTGCACACTATCCAGCCACAGGACGTTGTTTGTGCCTTCCAGCACCACCGGCAGGCCAGTCACCATCACACGGAGCAGCGCCGCGAAGCCGCCGACCTTGGCCACCACGCTCATATAGGCGGTGACCGGGGTGGGGGCGCCCTGGTAAACGTCCGGTGTCCACATGTGGAAGGGCACCGCCGCCACCTTAAAGCCCAGGCCAACCAGGATCAACCCGGCGCCGATGAGCAGCAAATATTGCGCCGATGCATCCGCCGCGCTCAGGTCCGAGGCCGCCAGGAAAATCTCGTTCAGGTCCAGGGAGCCCGTGGCGCCAAACACCAGCGCGATGCCATACACCAGGAAGGCAGAGGCAAAAGCGCCCAGCAGGAAGTACTTCATGGCGCTTTCTTCGCTTTCTTCCTGTGGGCGGCGGATGCCGGAAAGGATGTACAGCGGGATGGACAGCAGCTCCAGCCCGATGAAGATCATCACCAGGTTGCCAGAAGCGCCCATGAACATCGCGCCAACCGCGCTGAACAGCAGCAGAACGTAATATTCGCCGCGATCCAACTGGGTGCGCTCCAGGTATTCAAACGATACCAGGATGCCGATGAGGGCTGCCAGCAACGCCACCACGTTCACCACGTAGCTAAACTGGTCAGCCACGAACATCCCAGAAAAAGCCAGGCCCTCGTTGCCAAATTCCACCACCTGACCGGCTTGCAACACCGCCACCCCCAGCGTCAGCAACACCCCGGCCAGGGCCAGCCAGGCAATGTTGCGCTTGTTCGGGATGAAGCGGTCCGCCACCAGTAGCAGCGAAGCAATCAACGACAGCAGGATGACCGGTAGTGCCGCCAGGATATTCAGTTCATCCTGGGAGGGGATCTGTAGCATAGAGCTCTTGCCTTCCCGAGCCTAGCGCCCTGCGATCAACGTGGCATCGAAGTGCGAAACCAGGTTGCTCACAGCGCCGTCCATCAATTCAAAGAACACGGTGGGATACAGGCCAATCACAAACGCCAGGATCACCAGCGGGATGAGCGCTGAAAGCTCATACCAGTTACGCCGCCAGGAGAGATCTTCCAGTTCCTGGTTTTCTTCCTTATCCACCGAACCCATAAAGACGTTGTTAAACATGTAGAGCATGTAGACCGCCGCCAGGATCACGCCGATGGTGGCCAGCACGGTATACCAGATGCTGATGACTTCTGAATTGGCCGACCCCAGCAGGATCGTAAACTCGCCCACAAAGCCGTTTAGCCCGGGCAAGCCCATGCTAGAGAGCGTGATCACCAGCGCAAAGCCGCTGTAGATGGGCATGACCTTCCAGATGCCGCCGAACGCGTTCATGGCTTTGGTGTGGCGCCGCTCGTAGAGCATCCCCACCAGGAGGAACAAGCCGCCCGTGCTGATGCCGTGGTTGACCATTTGCAGCACCGCGCCCTGCACCCCGGTGCTGTTGAGCGCAAAAATCCCCAGCACCACAAACCCCAGGTGGCTCACCGAGGAATACGCGACCAGCTTCTTGACGTCCGTCTGGGCGTAGCTCACCCAGGCGCCATAGAGGATGCCGATCACGGCCAGGGCTGCAATATAGGGCGCAAAGTCGATGGCCGCATTGGGGAAGAAGTCCAGGTTAAAGCGCACCAGGCCATAGGTCCCCAGCTTCAGCAGCACGCCTGCCAGGATGATGGAGCCTGCCGTTGGCGCCTGCACGTGGGCATCTGGCAACCAGGAGTGCAACGGCCAGATGGGCACCTTGATGGCAAACGCCAGGAAAAAGCCCAGAAAGAGCAGGCGCTCGGTGTCGGTGTCCAGCAGCAGGGTACCATCGCGCAACATCTGGCTGATCAGCGTGACGTCGAAGGTGCCCGCATTGTTGCCCAGCCACAGGATCGCCAGCAGCATCAAAATCGACCCGGCCATGGTATACAGGAAGAACTTCACCGCCGCATAGATGCGCGCTTCCATCTCCCGGCCAAAGAAGTTCGTTTTGTCTTTCGACCCCCAGATACCGATCATGAAGTACATCGGCACCAGCGAGATTTCCCAGAAGATGTAGAACATGAACAGGTCCAGCGAGAGGAACACGCCCAGCATGGCGGTTTCCAGCATCAGCAGAAAGCCGTGGTAGAGCCGCAAGCGCTCTGTGATGCTCGTCCAAGAGGCCAGCACCGCAATCGGCATGATGAGCGTGGTCAGCATCACCAGCCAGATGCTGATCCCATCGACGCCCACATGGTAGTAGATGCCCAACCCCGGGATCCACTCTTCAATGTGCTCTAGCTGCATGCCGCCGTCGGCGCTATCAAAACTGCCCAGCATCAGCAGCGAGAAGCCAAAGGTCACCAGGGTTGTGATCAGGGTGCTGATGCGCACCTGCTGATCGCTCAGCCGCCCAAAGAACAGCAGCGGGATCAGGCCCACCAGGGGGGCAAACAACACCACACTCGCAATTGAAACACCCGTTGTTTGCAGTTCCATCGTTCCTCTTTCCTAAATTCCCACTAAGTCCCGCAGCACCGGCAGCAGGATCACCAGAACCACCACCACCGTCCCAAAAACAACGGTGAGGGCATAGATACGGACAAAACCGGTTTGCACCCGGCGCAAACGCCGCGCAATCTCGCCCACGCTGCGGGCGGTGAGCAGCAAAATTCCCTGGTCAATCCCCCTACGGTCTACCGTGTTGCTCAACCCGTGCGAGCCCAGGTGAAAACTGCGGAACAGCACGCGCTCGTGCACAAAGTCGTGCCAGAAGGCCCAGTCCAGGCGGTGGGCCATCCATTGTGCCGCGCGGTTGAAGGGCTGCTCCAGGCGCTTGTTGTAGAACTCGTCCCAGTAGAGGCGCGCATTGGCACGGCGGAAGGCATCCGAGGCGCGCGGGTCCAGGGCTTGCAGCGGGTCGCGGTGCAGGTCGCGCATGGCGTCGTCGTTGTAGATTTGCCGGGCGTAGAAGATCGCCCCCAGCGCCACCACTGTAGCCAGGATGGCCAGCCACCACAGGAAAACCCCAGCATGCGCATGGGCAACACTGTGGATCAGCCAGTCAGCGAAGTAGTGTTCCCCGATGAGCGCCCCCAGGATGGGCGTATCGGTGGGCAGGTTCACGAAGCCCACGCCAATGGTCAACACCGCGAGGGTCATCAGCGGGAGGGTCATCAGCGGGCTGCTTTCGGCGGCATGTTCGGCAGCGGCATGGCGCGGTTGGCCGTAGAAAACCAGGCTCACCTGGCGCCACATGTAAAACGCCGTGAAGGCCGCTGCGGTCAGCAGGATCAGCCAGGTGAAGTAGCCACGCAGTTCGCCATCTTCCCAGCCCACCAGCAGCGCATCCACCAGAATTTCGTCCTTGGACCAGAAGCCCGCCAGCGGGAAGATGCCTGCCAGCGCCAGCGTACCAATGACGTAGGTCCAGTAGGTGATGGGCATCTTGTGGCGCAGGCCGCCCATGTTGCGCATGTCCTGCGGATCGAAGGCGTCGTCTTCGTGATGGGCGTGTTCGGTGGCGTGCCCGTGGTCATCTGCCGGGGCGTTGTGGGCATGTTCCTCATCATGCTCAGGCTCATGACCAGGGCCGTGCGCCTGGCCATGCAAGTGATGGTGGCCGTGTTCCATGCCGTGGATGATGGACCCCGACCCCAGGAAGAGCAGCGCCTTAAACACCGCGTGCGTGGCCAGGTGGAACATCGCCGCTGTGTATGCGCCAATGCCCACTGCCGCCACCATGAAGCCCAGCTGGCTCACGGTGCTGTAGGCCAGCACCCGCTTGACATCCCATTGGCCCAGCGCAATGAACCCGGCCATGATGGCCGTGAGGCAACCCACCACCGCCACAATAAATGAGGAAAACTCGGTGTAGTAGAAAAAAACGTTCGAGCGGACCATCATGTACACGCCTGCCGTAACCATCGTAGCAGCGTGGATGAGCGCACTCACAGGGGTTGGACCTGCCATCGCGTCTGGCAACCAGACGAACAGCGGAATTTGCGCGCTCTTGCCAGTCACGCCCAGCAGCATGAAGAGCGTGATGAAGATCATCAGGTCTTCAAAGTCCAGGCTCACGCTACCGAAGCTCACATGATGGCCGCCTTCGGTGAACATGATCTCTGCCTGGTTATAAATGCCCATCTGGCTGAGGTCGGCATGTTCTGCCTCATCGCCTTGGGCTTCTTCGGCGCCGTGTTCGTCGTCCGCCTGGGCCACTTCGTACACAAAAGCGTGTTCTTCGCCGCCGTAGCCGTGGTCCGAGATGGGTTGCTCGCCGGGTTTATAGAAATCCAGGGTGCCGAAGGTCCAAAAGGTCAGGAAGACAGCCATCAGCACGCCAAAGTCGCCAATGCGGTTGACGATGAAAGCTTTACGGGCCGCGTTGGAGTTCTTCCAGCCCTCGCCTTTGGCTTTGTCAAACCAGAAGCCGATCAGCAAGAAGGAGCACAGGCCCACGCCTTCCCAGCCCACGAACATCATCAGCAGGTTGTTGCCCGTAACGAGCAGCATCATGAAGACCAGGAAGAGGTTCAGGTAGACGAAAAACCTCGGAAAGCGCGAGTCGCCGTGCATGTAACCGGTCGCGTAGAGGTGGATGAGCGTCCCGACCCCGCTCACGACCAGCATCATCGTGACGCTGAGCGTATCTACCCGGAATTCCCAGGGGATTTCTACCCCGGCTGCCGGAATGCGGATCCAGGCATCGAGGAGGGGCGGCACCACCACCGCAGCTTCATAGTCCGCGGCCACCAGCCCGGCCCACATGAACAGCGCAGTCACAAAAGCGCTGGCGCTGGCGGTCACCGCGACCACGCCCACGCCAAATTCGCCCAGCGACTTGCCAAAAAACAGGTTGATCAACGCCCCGATGAGCGGGAAGAGCACCACCAAAGGCACTGCGGTGAGGACATTTTCCATAGCGGCTATCCCTCGAACTTGTGCAAGTCGTCAATGCTGATGCTGCGTTTGGTTCGGTAGATGGCCACGATGATGGCCAACCCCACCGCTACCTCTGCCGCGGCCACCGTCATCACGAAGAAGACCATCAAGTGGCCGTCTACGGCGTTCCACTGGCGGGCAAACGCCACCAGGGCCAGGTTCGCCGCGTTAAGCATCAGTTCGACTGACATAAAGACCAGAATGGCGTTGCGCCGGATGAGCACACCCAGCGCCCCCAGCACAAAGAGCACCGCGCTCAACAGCACAAAGAGTTCCGGTGCAACAGTTGCTTCTTGAAGCATGATAACCCCCCTTTTGACCCGGCCTAGTCCTGGGCGGCCTCGTCGCTGGTCGTTTGATCTTGCTTGGCGAGTGCCCGCACCAGCGGATTGCTGGACTGTGTGGCCAGGCGGCGCGGGAAGCGCGGCTTGGGCGCGGCACGGCGTCGCGCGTCATCACGATGGCGCCAATCATCGCCACCAGCAAGAGCAGGGCAATCACCTGGAAGGGCAACATATAGGTGGTGAAGAGCTCCTGACCCACGCTGGTGGGGCCGCCAAAGGTTGGGATGTGGTCCGTGGGCAGGCTAAAGACAACAGGCGTGCGGTTGTCCAGTTCGGGCGGACGCGCCACGATCACCAGCGTGCTGGTGTCGCGCTCAAATTCCTGTTCCCGTAGCCGGAACAAAGCCCCTCCGAGGTCGTTGGGCGTCACCTCTTCCTCATCAGCGGCAGCATCCAGGGCAGCCTGCACATCCCCGGCGGGGTACAGCCCATAGCGATAGTCGCCGCGTGGACGGGTTTCAGCCAGCGTGTATTGCCCGAAGACCAGGTTTTCTATGATGATGATCGGCTCAGATTCTGGCTCGGTGATGTCCACCATATCGACGGCCCCCAGGTTGGGGAAGGCGTGCACCACCTGCACCCGCGCTGCTTTGTCGTTGCCCACGCTAAACAGGTTTTCTTCCACCGGGATGACCCCCACCCCGCCATCCGGCAGGGGCGCCAGCACCAGCGTGATGGTCTGGTTGCCTTCCAGGGTCAGCACCGGGTCCAGGCGCTGGAGTTCCGCAGGCGGGTTGACGTTGCCGCCTTCCAGGCGGCTGAGCGTGGCCTCAACCACATCCTGCCCGGCAAAGGGTTCCTCCACCCGCAGCACGCTCACGGGCAGGTCTCGCGCTTCCAGAGGGCCTTCGCGTTGCTCAATGGTGATGGTATAGTCGCCCGGTTCGAGTTGCTCAAACTCGGCATTGCCATAGAGGTTCAGGTCACGGGCGATGCGCTCCCCATTCAGGCGTACATCCAGGTTGCTAACGTCGGGGTCTGCATGGACCACGCGCACGTAAGGCGCCAGCGGTTCGGGTTCGGTTGTGGAAATGTTCGCTTCCAGAATGCCGACGGTTGCCGTGATGAGGAACAGAGCCGCCAGCCCCACCGCAACCCGATTGAGCCAGGGGAAGCGCGGTTTGGTTTCGGGAAGCTCTTTTTCTGCGCCCAGCAACATGATCACGAACATGAACAAGACCATGATTGCGCCGGCGTAGACGGCAACCTGGACCATTGCCAGAAACGCAGCGTTCAGCATCAGGTACAGAAAGGCCACGCAAGCGAAGTTCAAAACCAGGAACAGCGCACTGTGCACCGCATTATCACTGATCAGCATCATCACAGCTGTCAGAATCGCCACAGCGCTGACGACCATGAAAATGATCAATTCGGGTGATGTTTCCATCGTGTGTGTCTCAACTTCTCCTGGGTATTCTGCGCCCAACCGCGCCATCAACGCGTGCAGTGTAACGCATACACCCCCTCGAGCCAAAAAAAGAGGCGGAAGATCACCGTGTGTGATGTTCCGCCATCGGCAAGCATTGCGAGGCTATCTCGGGTCTTCCATATCCGGGATGGACCGCGTAAAGTGGCCTGGTTCAACCTGCTGAGGCGTGTCGGGCGTGCCTTCGGGCGGCGCATCGATGAGCATGTCTTTGGTGTAGATGGCATCGCGCCGATCTGTAAAGGACAGGCGATATTCATGCTCCATCACGATGGCCTCCGTGGGGCAGGCGTCCTCGCAGTAGCCGCAGAAAATGCAGCGCAGCATGTTGATTTCGTAGGTCTTGGCGTAGCGCTCGCCCGGGCTGTAGCGCTCCGCGTCTGTGTTTTCGGCGGCCTCAACCCAGATGGCATCCGCCGGGCAGGCTGCCGCGCACAGCGCGCACCCGATGCACTTCTCCAGGCCGTTATCGTAGCGCTTGAGCGCATGCCGCCCTTTGAAGCGCTCGCGCACCGGACGCTCGTATTCAGGATACGAGATGGTGACCGGCTCTTCAAAGATGTACTTGAAGGTCGTGGCTAATCCTTTGAATAGGCTCATGGGTGCCTCCTAACAATCCATCGTTATTCAGAAAACGGCGGGTTAATCCCCGCTGCTCCCGCTACCCAACTGCGGCGCAGATGACCCTGCCGGGGCAGGGAGTTGAGCATCGTCGCTGCGTTCGGCAGCAGGCTCGGCGCGTTGGCCGGTGCCGGTATATTCCCGCACATTCGCGGCGGAGTCGTATGCCATGTTGAACAGGGTGAAGGGCACCGACAGCGTGCCCCCCACCAGTTGCAGGATGTAGTAGCCTGGGCCGCGCTTGTCCAGCCGCACAACATCCGGGGGGTCCGTTTCCAGTTCGGCGGTCAGGTCGCGCGGGCGCAGGAAGATCGCCCCCGCCACGCCCATCAGCAGCACCAGCATCCCCACCGAAACCGCCGTCACCAGCGTCTGGTTTTCGACCTCTTCCAGCATCACCTGCACCACGGCGGTGTAGCCAATCGAGACCAGCGCCAGGGGCAGCATCACCTTCCAGCCCAGGGTCATCAGGCGGTCATAGCGCACGCGGGTAAAGGTGGCGCGCACCCACACCATAAAGGCCAGAAAGGCCACCACCTTGCCAATCAGCCATAGCGGCCCCAGCCAGGGCGCATCATCCACCAGGATGAAGTGATAGCCGCCCAGGAACATGCTACTGAAGATGACCGCCACGCCAATCATGCTGACGTACTCCGCCATGAAGAACATGGCGAACTTCATGCCGCTGTACTCGGTCATGTGCCCGGCCACCAGCTCTTGTTCGGCTTCGGGCAGGTCAAAGGGGGCGCGGTTGGTCTCTGCAAATAGCGCGATGAGCATGATCACCGCCGCAACGGGGTTCTGGAAGATGTACCAGTTGAAGATAAAGTTGCCGCTTTGGGCTTCGATGATGTCGCCCACGCTCAAGGAGCCGGCCAGCATCACCGGGACAACAAAAGCACTAGCCAGGCTCAGTTCGTAGCTGATCATCGAAGCAGAAGACCGCAGCGATCCCAGCATGGCGTATTTGTTGTTGCTGGCCCACCCTGCCATGGCTACCCCGTAAACGCTGATGCTGGTGATGGCCAGCAGCCACAGCACGCCGACATTCACATCCACCAGGCCCAGCGAAACGCGATACCAGTTGCCATCAATCCAGGGCACGGCCATAGGAGGCCCTAACGGCACCACCGCCAGCACAATCAGGGTTGGCACCACCTTGAGCACCGGCGCCAGCCAATAGACAAAACGGTCTGCGTTGGTGGGGGTGATGTCCTGCTTGAAGATCAGCTTCACCGCATCGGCCACGGGTTGCAGCAGGCCCAATGGGCCCGCACGGTTTGGCCCGATGCGCATCTGAATCCAGGCAATCAGGCGCCGCTCCAGCACGGTCGTATACGCAAAGCCGGTCAACAGGATGAGGAGCACGATCAATGAGGCGGCCACCGCGTGCACCGCCGTGCAGGTGCTGTTGGCCGAGCACTCGATGACCGTGCTGGCATCCGAGGGCCGCAGATAGTTAAGCAGATCGGTCAAGGGTTCCATGGTTACTTCTCCAGAGTTACCGGGGTCGGCGCGCTGGGGATGGGCGCATCCAGCAGATTTTGCGGGATGAGTACGGCTCCTTCGGGGGCGACCCCGTCCACGCGCACGGTCGTTTGCAGGCGCTGTTCTCCAAAAGCCAGCGTCACTGCGTCGCCGTCTGCAAGGTTGAGTTTGGCGGCATCGGCGCGGCTGATTTCCACATAGGGCGCGGGAATCCGCCCGTGCATCATTTCGCTCGCCAGAAATTCAGGGCTGCGGTCATAGAGGCGGCGAACCGGCACGGCCAGCAAGCCCTGCGCCTTGTCTGGGTTACCCGGCACCGGGGTCACCGTTAGCTGGGTGGTGGGGTCTTCTGCCAGCACCGGCCACTGAAGGCCCAGCCCGCCCCGATTGCCATAGGCTGTGCCCCCGTAGTAGAGGTCCTCGCCGCCCACATCCGGGAACTGACGTTCCACGCGGGCCAGCGCTTTGTAGCTCATTTCCTGATAGAGCGGGACCTGCTGGGTGATCTCGGCCATCACCGCAGCGGCGCTGAGCTTCACGCGATAGGTGGGGTCCAGGGCGCGGCGAAGTTCGCCAAACATCTTCCAATCTGGGCGAGTGTCGCCCAAAAAGCCCTGCGCGGTGTAGAAGCGCTGCACGCGCCGTTCGCCGCTGGTGAAGGTCCCATCGCGTTCTGGCACGCTCTGGCGCGGCAGCACGATGTCGGCGCGCTCGGTGGTGGCATTAGGAAACAACGATACCGCGATGACCGTTTGTGCGGCGCGCAGGGCCTCGGCGGCTTCCAGGCTGGTGCCCAGCGGATCGGCCCCGGCCACAATGACCACGGACTGACCGAAGGGCGGCGGCGGTGGCTTCGGCCCGGAAGCCCAGGTCCAGCGCGC
>JAAUUD010000378.1 GCA_012031655.1 Anaerolineae bacterium
ACCAGCGTTCAAAAACGGCGGCCCCTTACGGTTTTGATCACCTCATTTTGAATGTTCACCATCAAACGGCGGGCCGTGGCAATTGCGTGCCCTTGTCGTTCAGGGTTTGCAGCACGGTGAGCGCCTCGGCCACCGCTTCCATCGCCTGGCGGAGCCGCCTGGCGCGGTTCTCCCCGCCCAGGTTGGCCATCTCGCGCAGCAGGCTGGCCCGGCTATTCTGCGTGGTGGCATATTCCAGCGGCAGGTTAAAGAAGGCGGCCCACGTCGCTTCCATTATAGGTGGCCAGGGCTTCGCGCGATGCGGGCCAGGCGGTGCTCGCCCTGCAACCCAGCGATCTCGCGCAGCAGGTGCGCCCGGTTCAGCTGGGTATGCCCAAACTCCACCGGCGACTCGTTCTGGAAGCGCAGCCCCTCGTTGCAGGCGGCCAGCGCCTGGTAAAGCCGCGTGGGGCGGTCCTGGCCGGGCAGCCCAGCCATATCGCGCAACAGGGCCATGCGTTTGCTCTGGGTGCCGGGCGTATTCCAGCGAATCTTCGTCGCGCTGATACGTCCAGCGCTTCGTCGTAGGCGGTCAGCGCTCCCACATGCCGCCGGTTGAACGTCCTCGCCGGGCAGCCCGGCCATCTCGTGCAGCAGGCGGGCCCGGTGGCTCTGGGTGCGGGCATAGTCCAGCGGTTGCCCGTGCAGGCGTTCCAGCGCTTCGTTGTAGGCCTGCCAGGGCCTGCAACATGCGCTCGGCCATGTTCTGGCCCGGCAACTCGGCCAGCTCGTGCAGGGTGTTGGCGCGGTGGAGCTGCGTGCGGGCGTAGTCGCTGGGCATGTTGCGCTGATGCACCAGCCCTTCGTCGTAGGCCCGCAGCATGGCCAGCAACAACTGGGTGCGGTCCTGGCCCGGCAATTCGCTGATCAAGGTGCAGGGTTTCGGCGCGCAGGCTTTGCGTCTGGGCGTAGTCCTGCGGGGCAATGCCCTGCTGACGCTCCAGCGCGGCGTCGTAGGCGGCCAGGGCGGCGCTCAGGCAGCCCATGCGGTCCTGCTCTGGCAGGGCGGCCAGTTCGCGCAGGGTGCTGGCGCGGTTGAGCTGCACGCTGGCATACACCAGCGGGATGTCGCGCAGGCGTTCCAGCGCTTCCTGGTAAGCATCCAACGACTGGCGCAAGCGCAGGGCGCGGTTGGCCTCGTTGGAGGTGGCCGGTTGCTCGATCTCGTGGAAGGCGTCCTCAATGCCAATCTGGCGGCAGCGTTGCAGCAGGGCGCGGTATTTATCAATCTGGCGGGTGGGGCCCGCCTGCCCGGCGTATTGGCGCAGCATCCGCGCAAAAACTTCGTCGGCCAGGTCCGTGAGCATCAGCGCGCGGTGTTTTTCCACGATGCGCCGCGCGGCGGGCCAGTTATCGGCAATCATAAAGTCGCGCACGGCGTAGATCAGCTCCTGCGGGATGGGCCAATGAGGGTCATCTGTTTGCAGCCACTCTGGCAGGGGTGCGCCGCCGCTGCTTTCTGCCCAGATTTCGGCCAGGCGGCCTTCGCCCAGGCCCCGTGCCAACTCGCGCATCTGGTTGCGGATTTCTTCTACATGGCGCGGCAGGTTCAGGTGCGTGAAGATGCCCAGCCCGCGCAACAGATAGTGCATGGCGGCGGCGGCGGCCTGACGCTGCTGGTGCAGGGTGCCCAGCGTCTGGCAAACGCGGCCTTCTTCGCCACTGGCCCCCGGCCTGCCGATAGAGCGCCAGGGCTTGCTCGTAGGCGCTCACGGCGGCCTCCAGCTCGCGGGATTGGTGGTGCAGCATCCCCAGCAATTTATGGATGTTGGCTTGCCCGCTGAGGTCGGCCACGACCTGATAGCGCCGGAGCGCTTCCTGATAGACGGCGGCGGGCAGCCTCGGTTTGCCCCAGTTGGCGGTGGAGGTCGCCCAGCGCCACCAGGCTGGCGGCCTCCTGCGGCCAGAAGTCAATCTCATGATAGAACGCGGCGGCCTGTTGATAGTAGGCACGCGCCACATCCAGCAGGTTGGCCTGCGCGTTGAGGTCGCCCAGGGCTTGCAGGGTGTTGGCCTGGCCCAGCTGAAAGTCGATCTGCTCGTAGAGCGCCAGCGTGCGCTGGTAGTAATCCTGCGCGGTCTGAAAGTCGTGGCCCTGCACGCTGAGGTCGCCCAGCGCCTTGAGCGTGTTCGCCCGCCCCAGTTGAAAATCGATCTGCGCGTAGAGTTGCAGGGTGCGGTCGTAATATTGCTGGGCGGTTTCCAGGTCTTCGGCCCGTGCGCTGAGGTCGCCCAGCGCCTTGAGCGTGTTCGCCTGGCCAGAAAGCGAGCGCGTTTCGTAGTAGAGCAACAGGGCAGCTTCGTAGTGCCGCCGCGCCAGGTCCGTGGCGTGAATGCGCAGCGCCAGGTCGCCCAGGGCACGGTGCAACCCGGCCCGCTCCAGCGTTTCAGACTCCGCTGGCACCTCCCCCCACCGAAAGCGCCAGCCATTCGCGCAGCGGGGCAAAGTGGTGCTGCACCGCCAGCCAGTGCCCCACCGCCAGCGTATAGGGCGGCAACAGTTCTGGCACATAGCGGCGGGCCCACTCCTGGGCGTGGAGGTACTGGCTCAGTTCGGGGTCCGGCGGCGGATGGGCCTCGTGGGCGCGTTGCTTGGCGCGCTGCCAGAAGTAGGCATGATGCTGGGCGCCGCGTTCGGCGGCTTCTTCGGCCTGGTGCAGCAACAGGCGCGCATAGTGCCGGGTGAGCGGATGCAGGCGCAACCCGCCGTGCAGCGGGTCCGGCTCCAGCACGCTCAGCAGGTTGCCGCTCAGGGGGTTGGGGTCTTCGGGGTGGCCGCTGTAGAGGGTCAGCAGGGCTGCTGGGTCGATGATGCCCGGCGCAAAGCTGCCCGCCGCCCGCAGCAGCACCTTCTGGTCCGCCGAGAGCGTTTTATAGACCATGCTAAAGGCGTGCTCTGCCGGGCGCTGGCGCGGCGTGGGCACGGCCAGTGCCTCCAGCACGTTTTCGGTTTCGGCCAGGCGGCGCAGGTAGAGCATGGCGCCCGCCAGCCCCCCATCCGGCGCAACCAGTGGACGGCCAGCCCCAGGCTATAGGGGTGCCCCTCCAGCGCGCTGGCCAGGTTTCCAGCGGGGCCAGCATCTCGGCGGAAAGCCTGGGCGGCACCTCCAGGGCGTGTTGCAACAGGTGCAGGCTTTCGGGCAGGCTCAGCGGCGGCACGCTCAGTTCGATCCAGCCTTCTTCGCCCATCGGCATGGAGGCCGTCACCCACAGCACCATGTTATAGGGCAGCATGGCGCGCACATGGGCCACCTGTTCGGGGTCGCGGGCTTCATCAATGATGACCAAACCCTGGCCGGGCGCATCGGCCAGCCAGGTCTGCACCTTGGTGGGGTCCAGCGGGCGCGGTTCCACGCTGATGATCCGCCCAATCGGGCTGGCGCCGGCCAGGGTCCGCGCGAGCTCGCGGGCGACGTTGACCGGATCGTCGGCGACCATCGTGACGAGGCCCAGCTCGTGCGCCTGCGGGCCGTCGAGCACCCGCGCGGTCATGGTCAGCAGCTTGGCGACGTCGAGCGAGATCAGCCGCGGCAGCGTGATCGTGGCGCTCATGTCCGGGATGATCCCGTAGTCGGTCTCGAGCAGCCCGAGCCGGGCATCGGGCGCGGCGACGCGAAAGTCGGCCCCGAGCGCGAGCTGCATGCCACCACCGACGCAGGTGCCGTGGATCGCCGCGATCACGGGCATCGGCAGCTCGGTCCAGATCAAGCCGACGCGCTGGGCGAGGTTGCCGAGCGTGCCGGGCTTGCGTACGAGCAAGCCCTCGCGCATCGCGCTTGCGTTGGCGATGAAGCTCTTGAAGTCGAGGCCGGCGCAGAACGAAGGCCCAGCG
>JAAUUD010000379.1 GCA_012031655.1 Anaerolineae bacterium
GCCTACCTGCTGTTCTGGCGCTTTTTTGTACTACCCCGCCTCGCAAATCCTCACGCTTTCGCTGCGGGCGCGCATCCGTCCCCTGCCCCAGGAGCGCTTCGTCTGCCTGCAAAACTACGTCAATCTGGTAGACGATGCCAAATACAGCAATAGCTTTATGGTTACCTTGTTCATCACGGCGATGGTGGTGCTTTTTAGCCTGGCGATTTCGCTGGGGATTGCTACGCTCGCCTCCCAAAAGATCAAGTATCGCGCGCTGTACCGGACGTTGCTGATCTGGCCCTATGCGGTGTCGCCTGTGGTGACTGGTGTGATCTTCCTCTCAATGTTTCGGTCTGGCTCCTCTGGCATCCTGAACTACGCACTGGCAACCACGTTGGGCATCAGCCCAGACTGGCTGACCGACCGCGACCTGGCCCCCTGGGTCATTATCGCGGCCAGCGTGTGGAACATCCTGGGTTTTAACATCCTGTTCTACATCGCCGGGTTGCAGAACATCCCCCAAGATTTGCTGGAAGCGGCCTCGCTGGATGGCGCCAACCGCGCCCAACGCTTCTTCAGGATTACTTTTCCGCTGCTTTCGCCTTTTACCTTCTTTTTGCTGATCACCAATGTCACGTTTTCGTTCTACGGCATCTATGGCGTGGTAGATACCCTCACCCAGGGCGGACCACCGCTTGGCCCGGCAGGGGTAGACGGCGGCGCCACGGATGTCTTGATCTATCGCCTGTATGAAGAGGCGTTCAGTTCAGGGGGGCAAGCCGGTTTTGCCGCCGCCCAGGCGGTGATCCTCTTTTTGATGGTCGCTGGCCTGACCATCCTTCAGTTCAAGTCCATTGACCGCCGCGTGACTTATGGAGGCGACTAAGCATGGCTCAGCAACCGCGCTATGGCACTCACCTGGCCCTGATCGTCCTTTGCTTTTTGCTGGCTTTTCCAGCGCTATACGCTTTGCAGGTGGCCACGCTGGACCTGGCTGCCGCTTTTGCCGCGCCGCCGCGCCTTTTTCCGCCAGGCAGTGACTTGCCCAGCAATGTGCAAACCCTGTTTGATAACCAGCACTTTGGCGCGCTATACGTCAATACGCTGGTGGTGGCGCTGGTGGTGATGGTGGCCAAAACCGTGTTTTCGATGCTGGCAGGCCTGGCTTTTGTTTACTATCGCTTTCCCGGGAAGGGCATTTTGTTCTTTGCCATCCTGCTCACCCTGCTGATGCCCACCGAGATCATCCTGCTGCCGCTCTTTCGGCTGGTTTCTACCCTGGAATGGGGCAATAACTACCCTTACCTGGCGCTGACCATGCCCTTCCTGGCCTCAGCGGTTGGCATGTTCCTGTTCCGGCAACACTTCATGAACATCCCGCGCGAGCTGGCCGAGGCCGCACAAATCGACGGCGCACGCCCGTTGCGCTTTATGGTCTCGGTGCTGCTGCCGATGTCATGGAACGTGATTGGCGCGCATGCCATCATCCAGTTCATCAGCATGTGGAATCAATATCTCTGGCCGCTGTTACTCATCCAGCAACCCGAAGAGCAGATGATTCAGGTTGGGGTCCGAAACGCGGTGATCTCTGGCACACAAACCGATTTTGGGCTGCTGATGTCCGCTGGAATTGTGGCTTCCATCCCGCCGTTGATCGTGTTTGTGCTGCTACAAAAGCAGTTCATGAGCGGCTTTGCACTCACACGGGATAAGTAGGGAATGCCTAGGCCAGAGGCTGTGCCTGCTGGCACCAGGTATCCAGTTCTGGGGCGCTCAAAAAGCCATCCGAACCGCTGACCGCACCAATCTTGTAGGAGGCGAACACCTGCGCCCGCTGAAGGGCACGGTAGGGGTCGGGCTGCTGCGCATAGCAATGCACAAAGGCAGAAAAAAGCGCATCCCCGGCCCCAACGCTATTCTGCACCAGGCGGGTATACAGGGCAGGGAAGCGCCCCAGGAAGCCATCGGCGCGCACCACCAGCAGCGCCCCTTCGCGCCCCAGGCCAATCACGATGACTGGGGTTTGGTAGCGCTCCTGCACGCGCAAGGCCCATTCTTCGGGCGGGCAAGGCAAGCCTTCATTGCTCATAAAGAGGAGGGTGGCGGCGGCCATGTAGTCCCGATTATAGGGATCATCCAGGTCGCGAATCACGTGCACATCAGTCGCGATTGGCACCCCGGCGGCCTGGGCAACTTCCAGAAAGGGGCGCGCAAAGTTAATGTTGCAAATGGCGGCCAGGTGGCACCCTTGCAGGGCTGCCTCAAGATGCACTACTGGGTATACCTGGTCTTGAATATCCTTGAGATCGGTGTTGATCTGCCGCCGCCCCGAACCCTCATAGAGGATGACCGAATGCGGCAGGTTGGCGAGTTGCGGCAACACATAGCGTGTAGGGATGCCAGAAGCCTCTAGCTCGGCCAGGGCCGCGTGCCCGGCCCAATCCTTGCCAATCAGGCTCAGAAACTCAATTTCCTGCCCCAGCGTGACCAGCGCCCGCGCGACGTTCAAGCCCACGCCAGAGAAGCTGCTGTTCACCCCAAAGAAAGGATAGCGCACCGGGCTGTAGTCAATCGGAAAGCCTTCAACCCGGAGCGTGACTTCCAGGTTCACCAGCCCCGCCACCAGGATTTTCGTCTGTTTCACGCCAACGCCGTCCTTTCTGCGCGCTGCCCCAGAACCGCTTATCGGTCATAATGCGGATGGTCATGGGTTGCATCACCTGTATCTGACAGGAGAGACGCGGATATCCGAAGTGGGCTGCCAGGCGATCGTGCCAGTGTTGGGGGGCCGGGATGTGTTCCTCGATCCAGACCCCACAGGTTGCACACAGGCCACGTCCGCCACAATTCACCCGTTGAGCCAGGGGTGCATAGGGGGAAATCCCCGCGTTTAGCAAAGCGCGCCGCAGGTTGGCGCCATGGGGCACCTCAAGTTCCTGCTCGGTAGCGTCAATGAGCACGCGGACGCGATGGGTTGGCGCCTCTGCCATGCACTAGAAGCCCTCTAGCGCCGCCAGCACGCTATCATAATCCTTGAAGAAGCGGGTGAAGCCGATGATCTCGAATACGCGCCGCACCCGCGACGAAACCGCCACCAACCGCAGGTCGCCGCCGTTCTCCCGATTGGCGTTCAGCACATCCGCCAGCACGCGCAGCGCAGCGCTATTGACGTAGCTGACCTGCGCCATATCGATGATCATCTTGTGGTTGCCAGCCATCACTGCGTCAACCAGTGCGCGTTCGAGGTGGCTTGCCCCTTCGCTGTCAATGCGCCCATCAACAGTAAAAACGAGCACATCGCCTTCTTCTGTCTGCCGAATTTCCATGCGCTCTTCTTTCTGGAGAGCCGCGAACGGCGCTGGGCGCCATTCGCGCGCTGTGCCTAACTTTCGCGGTTTACCAGTCGCTGATCGACCTCAGCCGCGCTCAGGATCCGCCCATCACGCACCTCAACCACGCGCGGCACCTGGCCTGCCAGGTCTTTATCGTGCGTCACCATCACAATTGTCGTGCCCTGCTCCACCAGTTCCTCGAACATGGCAAACACCAACCCCGCCGAGACCGTATCCAGGTTGCCGGTTGGCTCGTCCCCCACCAGCACCTTAGGCTCGTTGGCCAGCGCACGCGCAATCGCGGCCCGTTGCTGCTGACCGCCGGAAATCTGGCTGGGGTACTTGTTGGCCACATCGGGCAGGTCCACCATTTCCAGCAGTTCCATGGCCCGCTGACGGCGCTTGCCCGGGTAAGTGCTACGTAGTTCATGGGCATCATCACGTTTTCCAGCACGGTGAGGGTGGGCAGCAACTGGAAGAACTGGAACACCACGCCCACGTTCTTGCCCCGCCATTTGGCAACGGCGTTTTCGCTCATCTTGGTGAGCCTGCTCGC
>JAAUUD010000380.1 GCA_012031655.1 Anaerolineae bacterium
ATGCCTGGCCCGCATGCCCGCCCCAGCCCTGGAAGGCGAACTGCGCGCCGTGGCCCTGGATGCCCTTTTGCCCGCTCCGCCACCCCCCGCCCGCCGAACCTATCGCCCCAGCGGAAGCACCGCCCGCCCCTGGAAATCATTGAGCCACCCACCCATCCAGAGAACACCGTGAGCTATGCCTGCGTGTGGCTGCTGGATGCCCCCAACGACCCGCTCAAGCCAGAAAGCGTGGTCAAGCTCAAGGATTGGTTGGTGATGATCTGCCAGGCGCATCAGTGGGATTTTCAGGGCGCCATCATCCAGCCAGATTGGTTCGCGGCGCGGGTGCTGGTCCCCCGCGAAACCCTGCCCAGCGCCGTGGCAGAAACCCTGCTCAGCCAAACGCGCGACCAGGTGCTCCTTCAGGAGCCTGACCGCGCTGGCAGCACGCTCTGGGGGGATGGCTATCTCATCACCAGCCCGGCGGAAGACCTCAAAGAGTCAGACATCAACCGCTTTTTGCAGTTCTACCAGCGTGCCCGCTCTGGCACCTCCTGAGCGGCACCTCCCCAAAAGTACAGGGGTTTTCCAATGTTTTGCTAACGCGGGGCGGTCCTGGCCATGCTATAAATGAACCATAGCGCCAGACACATAAGGAATGCCCCTATGGCCAGCAAACCGGTTATCTTTGCCGTGGACGACGATCCGAGCGTCCTGAGCGCCGTTTCGCGCGATCTTCGCCAGCACTACGGCGAACGCTTTCGCATCATGCGGGCGGACTCCGGTGCCGCCGCCCTGGAGGCTCTGGGCGAACTCCGGCAACGCAACGAGGCCGTTGCGCTCTTCCTGGTGGACCAGCGCATGCCCCAGATGAACGGCGTTGAATTTCTGGCGGAGGCGATTTCGCTTTATCCAGATGCCAAGCGCGCGTTGCTGACCGCCTATGCAGACACCGACGCAGCCATCAAAGCCATCAACACCGCCGCCGTGCACTACTATTTGCTCAAACCCTGGGACCCGCCCGAAGAACAACTCTACCCCGTGCTGGATGATCTGATTGAAGATTGGCAAAGCAGCTACCGCCCGCCCTTCAGCGGGATTCGCATCGTGGGCCACCGCTATTCCGCCGAAACGCACCAGCTCAAGGACTTCCTGGCGCGCAACCACGTCCCCTACCGCTACCTGGACATCGAGCGCGACCCCGAAGCAGAAACCATACTGCAAGATTTCCAGCCCCAGCCCCAGCAGATTCCGGTGGTCATCATGCCGGATGGCACACTGGTTCACGCACCCACAGCAGAGGCGGTCGCGGACCGACTGGGCCTGCAACGCCAGGCGGGCAACCCTTTTTATGACCTGGTGATCATCGGGGGCGGCCCAGCGGGCCTGGCAGCGGCGGTCTATGGCGCTTCGGAAGGGCTGAATACGCTCATGATCGAACGCCAGGCCACCGGCGGCCAGGCCGGGACCAGCTCTCGCATCGAGAATTACCTGGGCTTCCCCTCTGGCCTCAGCGGGGCAGACCTGGCCCGCCGCGCCACCACCCAGGCCCGCCGCTTTGGGGTAGAGATCCTGGCCCCGCAAGAGGCCGCCGAACTGCGCCTGGATGGCCCCTACCGCATCCTGAAACTGGGCGATGGCAGCGAAGTCGCCTGCCACGCCGTGATCCTGGCGATGGGCCTGGCCTATCGCCACCTGGAGATCCCCAACGCCGCCCGCCTGGAAGGCGCAGGCATCTACTACGGCGCTTCCATCACCGAGGCAACCTCCTGCCAGGACCAAACCGTTTTCGTGGTTGGGGCGGGCAATTCGGCGGGGCAGGCGGCGCTCTACCTGGCCGGGTTCGCCCAGCAGGTTGTTGTGCTGGTGCGGGGCGCTGCGCTGGCAGCCAAGATGTCTCAATACCTGGTGGACCGCATCCAGCAACACCCGCGCATCCAGGTCCGGCTAGAGAGCGTCATCACCGCCGTGGATGGCGTCAACAGCCTGGAGTGCATTACGGTGCAGCACGTGCCCAGCGGCGCAGAAGAAACCCTGCTGGGCGTGGGCCTGTTCATCTTCATCGGCGCCATCCCGCGCACAGACTGGCTGGGCAACAGCATCCGGCGCGATAAATTTGGCTTCATCCTCACGGGGCCAGCCTTGCTGGAAGACGGCAAGCCCCCGCAGGGCTGGGTCGAAGACCGCGACCCCTTCTTGCTGGAAAGCAACGTGCCGGGCGTGTTTGCCGTGGGCGATGTGCGCGCCCAATCCGTCAAGCGGGTGGCCTCTGCCGTGGGCGAAGGCTCCATCGCGGTGCAATTTGTGCATCAATACCTCAGCCGGGTGAAGTAAAGCCATGATCACTCAGGACCAACTACGCCCCCTGGCCGCTTTCCAGGGCGTCCCGGCAGAGGAACTCGAATGGTTGATTGCGCATAGCGAGGACCGCCACTACGCCACTGGGGAACACGTGCTGCGCGAGGGCGACCCCGCAGCGCTGTTTTATGTGGTGCTGGAAGGTGAACTCCAGGTGAGCACCACCGCCATGAACCGCGAAGGCCGCAAAACCGTTGCCGGGACCACCCCGGTCGGCATCATGGGTGGGGAGCTGGCACTGCTCAACGGGATTGCGTCTCCGGTGGACGCCCTGGCGCTGATGCCCACCCGCGTGATGAGCTTCTCGCCAGCGCACTTCCGCCAGATTTTTGCCGCCTGCCCGAGCTTTGGCGCACGGGTCTTTCAGACCGCCGCCCAACGGACCCAGGGCATCGCCACCAACCGCCAGCAGCAGGAAAAAATGGCCGCGCTGGGCAAGTTCTCTGCTGGCCTGGCCCACGAACTCAACAACCCGGCGGCTGCCGCACGCCGCGCCGCCCAGACCCTCCGCGAAGCCCTGCCCCACCTCCAGCTCTACACCATGCGCCTGAACGAACTGGGCCTGAGCGACCTACAACTGCGCAGCCTGGCGGCCTTCCAGCAGGACGCCATCACCACCGCGAACAACGCCGCGCCGCTCAGCCCCCTGGCCCAGGCGGACCTGGAAGACGCGCTAGCGACCTGGCTGGAAGACCGCGAGATCGAAAAAGCCTGGAAGGTGGCCGGCATCTTTGCTACCGCGCAGGTGACGCTGGACGACCTCGAAGGGCTGGTGCAGACCGTGCCGCAAGAGGGCGCCGCCGCCCTGCTCAGTTGGCTGAGCAGTGCTTTTTATGCTGCCGAACTGCTGCGCGAGGTGGAAGAAAGCACCACCCGCATCAGCCGAATTGTGCAGGCGGTCAAGGAATACACCTACATGGACCAGGGCCTGATTCAGGATGTAGACCTCCATCGCGGGCTGGAAAACACCCTGCTGGTCATGAAGAGCAAGGTCAGAAACCTGACCATCCGCCGCGACTTTGACCCCGACCTGCCGACCATCCCCGGCAGCGGCAGCGAGCTTAACCAGGTCTGGACCAACATCATCGACAACGCCGCCGATGCCATGCACGGCCAGGGCACGCTCCACCTCATCACGCGCTACGAAAATGCCTTCGTGATGGTCGAAATCACGGACGATGGCCCAGGCATCCCGCCGGAGGTCCTGCCGCGCATTTTTGAGCCGTTCTTTACCACCAAGGAAGTTGGCAAGGGCACCGGGCTGGGGGCGTGGACATCAGCTATCGCATCGTGCAGCAGCATGGCGGCACCATCGAGGTGCAATCGCAGCCCGGCCAGACCCGCTTCATCATCCGGTTACCCCTGGAACCAGCCAGGGAGGAAAGCGCATGAGTGAGCCTGTTGGTGTAGTCGTGGGCGCCGGGCCAGGGGTGGGCCTGGCCGTGGCCCGGCGCTTTTATGCAGGGGGGCTTTCGCGTGGCGCTCGACTGGCCCGGCGCCTAGCCGCGCTGGACGGGCTACCTTC
>JAAUUD010000381.1 GCA_012031655.1 Anaerolineae bacterium
CAGGGTGGCCCCCAGGCGCCCCACCCCGAACAGCGCCAGCCCCAGCCCGGTTTCCGGCGGCAGTCAGCGCCCAGCGCGCCCAGATAAACGGGCTGGATGTACAACCATAGCCCTTCGCCCAGGCTCCATAGAAAGTACGCCAGCGCCATCCGCCGTGCTGCCTGGCCTAAATGTTGCATTAAGCTCACCAGACCAACTTGTTGTCTATTCATCGTTCTCTCATCTACTTCGGCTATAATCCCAATTGGAAAACTACACGGAGTCGCCCGGCAATGTCTGAACGGATTTTAGTGATTGAAGACGAAGAGCGCATCGCCGAGTTTATCGAGCGGGGCTTGCTCTTTGAGGGCTATCGGGTAGATGTGGCCTACGATGGCCACGCGGGGCTCGCCATGGCGCGGGACAATCCGCCGGACCTGGTGGTGATCGACTGGATGTTACCGGGCATTGACGGCATCGAAGTGACCAAGCGCCTGCGCGCGGCCATGCAGGTGCCAATAGTGATGTTGACCGCCAAAAGCGACGTGGCCGACCGGGTGGTGGGCCTGGACGCAGGCGCGGATGATTACATCGTCAAGCCGTTTGCCTTTGAAGAACTCATCGCGCGCATTCGGGCGCTCTTTCGGCGGAGTTCGCCCAATTCGCGCCCGGAGATTTTGACCTTTGCAGACCTGACGCTGGACACGGGCACGCACCGCGCCCAGCGCAACGGACGGATGATTGACCTGACAGCCAAAGAGTATGAACTGCTGGAGCTGTTCATGCGCCACCCGCGCCAGGTCCTCACACGAGACCTGATCTTTGACCGCGTATGGGGCTACGACTTTGGCGGCGAAAGCAATATTATTGAGGTCTATGTGCGCTACCTGCGCCAGAAGACCGAAGAACAAGGCGAACCCAGGCTTCTGCACACAGTCCGTGGTTTTGGCTATGTGCTGCGCGAGGAGGAAGAGTAGCCTGCTTCGCCACGACGCGCACAGCTCACAGGGGGGGCAACGCACGTATTAGGCAGGTTTGCCCTATATGACCATTCGCTTTCGGATCATCATCTACTATTCCAGCCTGCTGGTGGCGATCCTGGGGATTTTTGGCGCGGCGGTCTTTGGCATCATGAACTGGACGATGCTCAACCAGACCGACGCCGACCTTCGCGAAGTGCTGGATAGTGTGCTCTGGC
Organism: Anaerolineae bacterium; assembly: GCA_012031655.1. GTDB lineage: Bacteria > Chloroflexota > Anaerolineae > Aggregatilineales > J027 > JAAUUD01. The sequence goes on from JAAUUD010000381.1 coordinate 1,178, forward strand.
AGGATGGCGAGCGCCCGCTGGCTATCTTGGACCGCAACAGCGACGGCCAGTATGAACTGACCGTGAGTGTTCCGGAATTGGATGAGTTCCGCACCCCCGGCATTTATGTACAAATCTGGGAGACCTCCGGCGCCCACACGCTCTACAGCTATTCAGACAACTTTTCCTACACACAACCGCTTGACCCCGGCGCGGTGGGCCACGGCAAAGAACAGCGTAGCGATGTGATGATCGAAGGAACGCGCCTGCGGGTCATCACGCGGCCCATCAAGGTGGGCGGGGCGGTGGTGGGCAGTGTTCAGGTGGCCACGCCCCTCACCACCATCGACGCCGCAACGGACCGCCTGTTGACCATCATGCTGGGGGGTGGGGTCATTGCCCTGATGATCAGCCTGATGCTGGGCGATTGGCTGGCCCGGCGGGTGCTGGTCCCGGTCGATTCCATCGTGGCCACCGCGCAGAGTATCACCGCTGCCGATGACCTGGAACGCCGCATCCCCTACCAGGGGCCGCAGGATGAGCTAGGCCGCATGGTGAGCGCCTTTAACGAAACGCTCGAACGGCTGGAAAAACAGTTCCAGGCCCAAAAACGCTTTGTGGCCGATGTTTCGCACGAACTCCGCACCCCGCTGACCACCATTCAAGGCAACCTGGACCTGACGCGCCTCTATGGGCTGGACGAAAAGTCGATGCAGGCCATGGAAGGCGAGGTGCGGCGCATGGTCCGCATTGTGGATGACCTGCTGTTGCTGGCGCGGGCCGACGCCGGGCAACTGCCGATGCAGCTCAAAACGCTGGACCTGGACCGTCTGATTCTGGAGGTCTATAACGAGGCCGTTTTGCTGAGCCGGGGTGTGCATCACGTGAAGCTCAATGAGCTGGACCAGGTGTGTGTGCAGGGCGATGAAGAGCGCCTGAAGCAGCTTTTCTCTAACCTCATCGTCAACGCCATCAAATATACCCCGCCCGGCGGCACCATCGAGATTACGCTCACCAAAAACCACCCCGAAGCCCAGGTGGCTGTGACGGACTCTGGCATTGGCATCCCACCGGAGGACCTGCAGCACATCTTTGACCGCTTCTACCGGGTGGATAAGGCGCGCTCGCGGGTGGCGGGGGGCACCGGGTTGGGCCTTTCGATTGCCAAGTGGATCGCGGACTCGCACCACGGGCGCATTCACGTCACCAGCACGCCGGGGAAAGGCTCGACCTTTAGCGTGGCGTTGCCCCAGGCGCCTGCCACACTAGAAAACGCACCTGCCCCGCTGCTATTGTACCAGCGCGACCCGCAGCTCTAGCAGAAAAGAAACTGAAAAAAGCATCCGGCATACTGAGGCTATGTTTGAATAGCTTTCAGGAGGATGCACACAATGCATAAGCAAAAATGGCTTCAAGGGATGGTTGCGTTGCTGCTGCTCACCGGGTTGGGGGTGGGAGCGGCCTTCGCACAATCCGCAGATGACACCCAGCCCTGGATTGGGATTTCGTTGCAGGACCAGCCAGAAGGCGTGCGTGTGATGGACGTTGCCTCTGATTCGCCCGCCGAGGAGGCCGATTTACAGGTTGGCGACCTGATTGTGGCGATCGATGGCGACGCCATTGCGGAGGTCGAAGCGCTCATCGCGGCTGTGTCTGAGCGTGCCGTTGGTGAGGTAGTGGTGCTGGAAGTCGAGCGGGAGGCCGAAACCCTCGAAATCGAGGTGACCCTGGGCGAGCGCCCGGCTGACCTCGACACCCGCGAACGGGAACCGATGGGCTTTTTCTTTGACCGGGAAGGCGTGAGCCTGCCCTTTGCAGGTGCGCTGGTTGCACCCCAGGCAGAGGGTTGGGAAGTCGTCACTACGCCGGACGCGGACTCGCCCCTGGAAACAGGCGACCTGATTGTGGCGGTGGATGGCGAAAGCGTGGCGAACCTGAGCTTCGCAGAGACCATCCAGACCATTGTTGAGGCGCAGGGCACGCTGGCGCTCACGGTGCAACGCGGCGATGAGGAACTGAGCATCGAAGCCGAGGCCGTGCCCTTTGAAGGTTTTGTGATGCCCAATCGGCCCGGAGATTTTAACGAATCGAGTGTGCGCCCGGTGAACCGGATTGTGCTGGGCGTGCGCTATCGCCTGGTGGACGCGGCCCTGGCTGAAGAACTGGGCCTGGAAGAAGTCGAAGGTGCCCTGATCACAGAAGTCATTCCAGACACGCCCGCAGAAGCTGCCGGGTTGCAGGTAGATGACGTGATTCTGGAAGTGGATGACCAGGCCGTGAGCGACGACGATCCGTTGAACGAGCTGCTGGAAGCCTACGCGCCGGGCGCGGAAGTGGAGCTGGAAGTGCTGCGCGATGGCGAATTGCTGGATATCCAGGTGCAACTGGCGGAGCGTGGCCTGATGATCATGCCCGAAACGCCGAACACGATGCCGCCCGGCAATGTGCCCGGCCCTGGCAACGGTCGCGGCGGTGAGATGCGCGCCCTGCGCGACCTGGCCGACCTGCTGGCGCGCTTTGTGGAGCGCCTGCCAGAAGAAGGTAGCCTGGTGGTGACTTGCTCGCTGGAGGATGAACCCCTCTTTACGCTGCAATTCGAGCGCGATGCTGATGGCGAGGCGCAGACGGTGCTCACCCTGCCGGGTGTGGGCTTTGAGGAACTGCGCGAGGTTGACTTTGCCGCGCTGGATTGTGCGGTCGAAGGC
>JAAUUD010000382.1 GCA_012031655.1 Anaerolineae bacterium
CGAAGTCCGACCGGGCCGGGCAGCGAGCTGGCCACTGTGGCATCTAGGTCGGTGCTGAACAGCCAAGGCCGCCCCGCAAGTTGCCCAAGATCAGTTCGTAGCGCGTGTCGCTTGCCGTCAGGTAGGCCAGCGCTGCGGCTGCGCGCACCCTCGCGGATTTGGCCGTAGTCGTCGTCCAACAGCTCGAAGGGCTGGCCCAGGGTGTTGATGTTTTTGTAAAGCCATAGCTGCCCCGATAGTGAGCCGCAGAGCAAACGCCATTCGCCACCGGTCTGCACCAAGGCCGGTGCGGCATGGCCGACGGGGAAATTATCGCGCCGCACATCCACGCCCCACGCCCGCAATTCGGGGTAGTCGCCCCGCGCCAGGCTACGGACTGCGGCGCCGCGCGCCAGCAATTGGCGGACGATGGCCTTCCCCAGAAAACCACCCCCGCCCGTCACCAGCACTGTACTCATGTCAGGGTGTGGCGTAGTTGCTGCCGCAACGGCCATCGGGGCGCCAGCGGTCCACCAATTCCCAGGAAGCCGCCACGGGGTCCAGGATGAAAATCTGAGCGGTGCCGTTGGCCCACAGGCGGTCGCCATAGGTGGCAAACAGCGAAGTAATGCCCGTTGAGGGTTCGGTGGGCCAACCGATGGTGCCGCGCACATTGCCTGTGCGCCAGACCAGGCCAAAACCACGCTCGGGCTGCTGGCGCCCGCCGGGGTCATTATCAAAGGCGGGGTCTGTGGCCGGCAGGCCTTCGGTCCACAGGTCGTCGTAAACCTCCAGGCGACCGGTACAGCCATTATCATCCTGGCCGTACATCACGTAAATTTTGCGGGTATCCTGCCGCCAGAGCATGTAGCCATTCTCAAAGCGTTGATAAGCCGCCCCTACGATCACCGGTTCCACCGCTGGAGGCAGGGTGGGGTTTTGCGCCTGGGAGGTGCTCGAAAGCGTGGGCAAAAACAGCGCCAGCAGCAGCGCCGCCGCAATCCCCAGCGCGAGGCCGCCCCAGCGGGTTTGTTGAATGGTCATGGCAGAAGAATCCCCCATTGATTGATGGATTATGCAGGGTAGGGTAGCACAGATGGCGCAGGCAGGCCACTCAGCGCGCCAGTTGCTGCGCCGCCCAGACCGCCAGCTTCTCCCGAAAAATCTTGGAATTGTGGCGGATGTCCACCGGGAAGGCCGGATGGAACAAAAAGGTCTGGATGCGCGCCGCCTGGGGATGATTGGCTGCCAGGGCGCACAATTCTTCGCTGATCAGGTTGCGGTCAAGCTGGCGCTGGTCGGCTTCCAGTTCCACGCACAGCACAGGCGTTAGCGTCCCCGCCAGGCGCACCCCCACCAGCGCAGTCCGAAACACCTGCGGATGGGTATTAAAAATGGCTTCCAGCGGCACGGTGAACAGCGTTTCATCGGCCAGGCTCACCCGGTGCGCTTTACGCCCGCAAAACCACAGCCGCCCTTGTGCGTCAAAATAGCCCAGGTCGCCCATGCGGTGCCGCACGGCCTCGCTATCCTCAATTTTGGCCAGAGCGGTCGCCTGGGGGCGGTTGTAGTAAGCACGGGTGACGCTTGGCCCTTTCACCACGATTTCACCGATTTCGCCCGTGGGCAGAGGGCGTGCCGCGTTCCAGGTGGGCACGGAAGCATCCGAGATCGAGATGATCTGTGCCTCCATGCCGGCGATGGGATAGCCCACGCAGACGCCCGCGCCCTGGTCGGTTTGGGCGGCGGTTTCGCCCAGGATTTCCTGGCTGCCTAACCAGGCGACCGGCAGGGCTTCGGTGGCGCCATAGCCTGTGTAAAGCTGCACATCTGGCGCCAGCATTTTGGCAAAGCGTGCGATGACCTTGGCCGGGACCGGTGCCCCCGCCGAAAGCACCCGCCGCAGGCTGGGCAACTGCACCCCCTGGGCCTCGCCATAGCGCCCCACCCGGTTAAGCAACGCGGGCGAGCCAAACATACTGGTCACGCCAAAGCGCTGAATCGGCTCGATGATGTTGGGCGGGTGAACCCTGGCCGGGCGGGTGAAATCCATCTCTGGAATTACGGTTGTCATGCCCAGCGCGGGGTCGAACAGGGCAAAAACCGGGAAGGTCGGGAGGTCGATTTCGCCGGGTTGGATGCCGAAAGCCGTCCGCAACATCTGGAGCTGGGCGGCGAAGTTGCCGTGGGTATAAACCACCCCTTTGGGGACGCCCGTGCTACCGCTGGTGAAGATGATCGCGGCGGTTTCGTCGGCGTGTGTAGCGGCAGTCTGATAGGCTGATCCATCGGTGCCCAGTTGCTTGACTTCCACCAGGGTTGGCCCGGCAAACGGGACGCTAGGGCCAACCATCACGCGGTGTTTGAGCGTCTGACGCGCCCAGCCCAGCAGCAAGCGCGCTACATGGGCAGTTGGAATGCCGATAAAGGCTTCTGGCTCGGCTTCCGCCAGGCAGGTCTTGAGGTTCCGAATGCCCATTCCTGGGTCCACGATCACCGGCACAATCCCCGCTCGCACCATACCAAAGGCCAGGGCAAAAAATTCCAGGCTGGGCTTGACCATTAAAACGGTGCGCATCCCCCGGCGAATGCCCAGGCGTTCCAGCCCGCGCGCGATAGCATCGCTTTCATCCAGCAGTTGGCGATAGGTGTAGTGAACGTAGCGGGTCTGGCCATCCATACCGCGCCCGGCTGGGTAGTAGATGGCGACCTGTTCGGGTTGCTCGTGTGCCCGGTCTTCCAGCGCGGAAGCCACGTTGACGCGCTCGCTCAGGCTCAGCATCACTCGTCCGTTCTGGCCAGGAAGGCCCGCACCTGGGGAATGATCTCCTCGGCGGCATCTTCCAGCACATAATGACCGCTATCAAAAAAGCGCTGGACCTCCGCGTGCGGCCAATAGCGCGTCCAGGTATCCAGAAAGTGGTGATCAAACACAAAATCGCGCATTCCCCAGCCCATCCAGGCCGGGCGATCCGCAAAGTCTGGCAGGCGAGCCTGCACTTCGCTCACGATATCATAGGCGGGGTCGCCGGGTTGCAGTGGGATATCCTGCACAAAGCGCAGGGTGGCCAGCCGATCTGCCCGCTGGCGATAGGGCGCCAGGTAGCCAGCCCGCACAGCAGGCGGCATGGGGCGCCGCGTGACGCCAAACCAGGCCGCGCCCAGCGCAAAGGCGTTCCAGCGCTCCACCGCATAGGAACCCAGCGCTGTATCGCGAACCAGGCTCAGCACCCAGGGCAGGGTTTTTCCGGGGGCAGGTGGAAGGCTGCCGTGTTGAACAGCACCACGCGACGGATGCGCTCTGGGTTACGGATGGCGTAACCCATGCCGATCATGCCGCCCCAGTCATGCAACACCAGAGTGAGCGGTTCGGATAGCTTCAGGTGATCCAGCAGTTCGGCCAGGTCATCCATGCGTTGCCGCAATGTATGCGGGTAGCGTCCATCCGTCGGCTTCTCAGAATAGCCGCAACCGATATGATCCGGCACGATGCAGCGGTATTGACCTCGCAAGCCCAGCACCAGATTTCGGTAGTAATAGGACCAACTGGGGTTGCCATGCACCATCAAGAGGGGTGCGCCGTGTCCCTCATCCAAATAGTGGTAGCGCAAGCCACTTGCCAGGGTCAGGAAGTGGCTTGCGAAAGGGTAATCGGGCTGCACTTACCACACAACGTCCATGATCATGGAGTTGAGGCCGCTGCCAATGCCATACAGGCCGATGGTCTCTCCTGATTGCAGGCGGCCTTCTTCCGCAGCCTTAGCCACGACAATCGGCACCCCAGCGGGGCCGATGTTGCCGAACATAGGGTAGATGCGCTTGACCTTGTGCTCGTCCAGGCG
>JAAUUD010000383.1 GCA_012031655.1 Anaerolineae bacterium
GGTTGAGCAGCAACGCCCGGTTCAGCACGCGCAGTTGCGGGTAGCACCGCTGACCTGCCCTGTTCGCTGAGCTGCTTGAGGACGCGGTTCAGGTGGCGGGTGGTTGTGCCCAGCAAGGAGGCCAGTTGCTCTTTGCCGGGCAGGGTCACCACATCTGCCTGCGATTGCTGCGCCAGGATGTACATGGCCAGCCGATAAATAACCGGCATCACCTGATTCACCTGAAGGCTATTGGTGGCGTAGAGCTTGGCGCGCAGTTGATCGATCAAAAAACGCAGGAACTTTGGATCATCCGCGCCATAGTGGGCGATGGCATCGCTGGCGATGCCAAGCATGGTTGTTTCCTCCAGGGCGATGACGTTGCTCCACACGGGTTCATCGCTCAGGATTTCCAGGTCTCCGATGGCGGCAAAGGGCGTCGAAAGCGCAAAAACAGCCATGCGCCCATTGGCCTGATAGTGGCTGCACTGTACCGCGCCTTCAACCAGAAAATAGAGGTAGTGCTGCTCGTCCTGCTCGCGATAGACGCTGGCCGTGGCCGAAAACCGAAAAAGCTGAACATGGCGCAGCAGGTCCTTGTTCAGGAAGCGCGCCATTTCGTACCGGGCTACATACTGCCGGATAGCCTCCTCAGAATGAACCCCACGCATCAATGCGGCGTCCTCCTGCTTTGTTAGGGCTGTTTAGCCACCATTGTAGGCGATGCAAGCGCTGCTGTTGAGGACAAATGTCCTGGCCTTGCCTGGCGAAGCGTCCTATGGTGGAGGTAAGGCAACAACAGAAAGGCAGCACAGCATGGGGTTCCACACCAAGCACAAAACACCCGCCAAAACACACGGTGCCACGCCCGCGCAACCCACGCCGCCCCGCCCCCTACCCTCAGCGCACGAGGCCACCCTGCGCGAGCTATACGAACGGATCGCGCAGGGGCACGCGCTCAGCGAGGCAGAAGCGCAGGCCCAGCGTAAATGGCAGGGTCAGTAGCGCCCTGCAACCGCGATCCGGGGGCCGATGGGTGGGCCTCAGGCCATGGAGCGGGCTAGAGTTCCAGGGTTTGGCGGAAGGATGCGGCCTCAATAGCCAGCACGGTGGGTTTGCCGCTGGGCACCAGGCTAAACAACAACCGTCCGTTGGTGGTCTGCACCCGCTGGCTACCCTCGACCGTGCCCTGGTGCACCTTTATCCCGCAAGCGGTGGTCCAGCACGCGCACCACATGCCCCTCGCGCAGTTATGGAAACAGCATTTGGGCTATGGGGTGGGGGCGTACCACTACCACACGGAACGAGCCAGGCGGGGGTCGGGGCGTCTGGTGGATGATACCTCGCTGCATCGTGATGGGGGCCTGGTGGCGGGCCTGGCCAGCCATCAATCCGCGTTACCCAGCATTCGAGCGTTTGGGGTGATGAGGAGCCCTTGCACTTGCGCCCTGGTGCCTGGAAACATCCTGAGGGTGACCTGAGCCTTTCGGCCTGCTGGCATCAGATCACCGAGTATCTTGCAGTTGCGTGCTCACGAGGCGGGTTCAGGGCATTTCCAGGAGCGTTCTCCCCTGCTTTATTCGCTAACCGCTTTTTTCACGAGGGCAGCAATTTGTTCTTCTCCAGCGGCTGTGAGCTCCCTCAGCGCAAAGGAAACTGGCCACATGGCGCCCTCATCGAGCTTGGCCGCGTCGTTGAAACCAAAGGTTGCGTACCGGGCGTCAAATTTTGGCCGCACTCTGGAAGAAGCAAACGACCTTGCCATCCTCGTTGGCATAGGCGGGCATTCCATACCAGGTCTTCGGCCAGAGGCCTGGGGCGGCAGCCGTCACAATCTCATGAATCCGCTGTGCCATAGCGCGTTCTGGTTCTGGCATCTCGGCAATTTTCTCAAGCAGGTCGTTTTCTCCATCGGCCTTTTTCTTGTTGGCGCGGGCTTCTGCCTTGAGTTCTTTGGCACGTTCCTGCATGGCTGCTTGTTCCGCAGCCGAAAAGCCTTCGTTAGCGTTGTTTGAGGGGGGCTTCTTTTCACTCATGGGGGCTTCTCCTCATTTTTTGCTTTGAACAGGGAGCGAACGGGGATGCTTTGCGGCCCAAAGGGGCACCAGAAACCCGTTCACATGTTCTAATTTTAGGCAGTTACCTTGTCCTGGTCAAGCGCAAAGTGGCCTATCATCACTCATCCATGGCACACTTGTGCAACAGGGGGTGCTAAGCTACAGTCACACCAGGTGCACAGAGGCCCACCCGCCAGCGGCATAGCCGCCTATCAGTAGCGCCAGCAGCAGGAACCTTCGCCATGACCAAAGGAACGCCCCTCATCTACCCACTCTCGGCGCTACGGGCGCTGGTGCTGCACACCCAGTTGCTCAGCACGCCGCAAGGCGCCGCCCCATTACCCACGCCCCAGGCCATGCTGGCGGTGGTAAAGGCGCTTGGTTACCTCCAGATGGATACGCTCCAGGTGGTCAACCGGGCCCACTACATCACCCTGTGGGCGCGCCTGGGCGGCTATCCGCTTGATGATCTGCATCGCCTGGTTTACAGCGCTGGGCAGCGCCAGCTCTACGAGGGCTGGGGCCATGCTGCCAGCCTCATCCCCCTGGAACATTACCGCTATCATCGCTGGCGGTCAGATCCGAACATCAGCCACAACCCTGGATTTCGGGCCTGGCTGAGCCAAAGCGGTCACCAGGAACAGGTTGAACAAACGCTGGCCAGGATCCGAGCAACGGAGCGTGGGCTGCGGGTGGGCGATTTTGAGGACCCAGACGGTCCGCGCGGCGCGTGGTACGACTGGCGACCCAGCAAAACCGCCCTGGAGGTGTTGTTTGCGCGCGCGATCTGATGATCGCGGACCGGGTGAACAACTTTCAACGCCTCTATGCTCTGGCGGAGCGGGTGCTACCGGCGTGGGTGGATACCACGCCCCTCAGCCCCGATGAAGCACGCCGCTTTTGCCTGGAACAGGCAGCGCGGGGGCTGGGGGTTTTCGAGCTACGTCACCTGACCTTCTATGCCTATATGCGTAGCACGCCTGCACGCGCGCTGGTGAAGGCGCTGGTCACAGAAGGCGCCCTGGTCGAAATTCAGGGCGCAGCATTGGGCCAGACTCGGGCCTGGTTCGTCCACCGCGATCACTTGCCGCTGCTCCAGCAGGCCGCCGATGGCGACCTCCAGCCCCAGCGCACCACCTTTCTGGCGCCTTTCGACTCCTTCTTCTGGGCAGCCGATCGCGATCAACGCTTGTGGGGGTTTGAGCAACGCCTGGAATGCTACAAACCCGCTGCGCAGCGCGTCTATGGCTATTTTTGCCTCCCCATCCTGCACCGAGATGCCCTGGTGGGCCGCTTTGACCCCAGGCTGGATCGTCAAACGGGGGTGCTGCACCTGAACGCCCTTTACCTTGAGCCGGGCGTTGCCCCGGACGATGCCCTGGTGACCGACGTCGCCGCTGCGCTACGGGACTTTTTGGCCTGGCACGGTGCCACTGGCCTGCACATCCAGAAAAGCGATCCGGTTGCCTTTGGGGACAAGTTGCTGGGTGCGCTCTGAGCGCGGCGATCACCAAAGGGAGACATCAGCCGAAGAACGGAGCAGGACCTGGCCGCGCAGGTCGCCGCCCTGGAAGCCTGCCTGCGCGCGCCCCAGGTGCCAGAAAACCAGTGGCGACGCTTGCGGCTGGAGGGCTGACCTGTGCGGGCATCGCGCAGCGGGGCTTTGGAAACCGCCGGCTGGGGCGGGCTGGCGGCGCCTGGGGGTAACGCTTTGGGCGGCGCCATCTGGTAAACTATCGGAAAACAAGGGGAACTACTCAGCCCTCACCCCCAACCCCCTCCT
>JAAUUD010000026.1 GCA_012031655.1 Anaerolineae bacterium
GGGTCTCCGGCCAGCGCCCCGGCCCGGACCGCGTTTGCGGCGGCGCGTTGGGCTTCCAGCACGGCGTTATGCACTTCACGTTGCCGCTCAGAAGGCCGACCGCCTGCCACAGCCATATAGGTCAGGTCCGACCAATAGCCATCCACCACCGTCGCCAGTTCGACCATCACCAGGTCGCCGGCTTGAATAACATAGGGCGTCGATGGGATCACCAGGGTAGCGCGCAGGGTGTTGGCGGGTCCCCCCGCGACCTCGGCCCAGGCGCGGATGAGCGTGGCCCCCCGGTGCCCGGTGCCCGCCGTGCGGATCGTATGCTCGATCAGCGCGCTGACTTCAACCTCGCTCATGCCGGGTTGTAGCTTTTCCGTGAAGGCGTGCATGCCCAATTCCGCAACTTCTGCCGCAATCTTGAGCTTTTCAATCTCATAATCCGTTTTGATGGCCCGCGCTGTTTGCAGCACGCCCGCGCCATCCACCAGGTGCGCCCCGCTGAAGGCCTTTTGCACCAGGCTAAACCAGGGCATAGCCGGGATCACCGGTTCTGACGAGCGATAGGTGGTGCCTACCACCTCAAATGTCTGCTCGTAACCTACGGTGGCACCGCCCAGCCCCAGCTGCGCGATAGCCGCCCCTAGAAAGCGTTCATAGTTGGCGTAGAGGTCGCCATCCTTCAGCAAGCCCCAGCCGAATTCCTCTACCGTGGCCCAGGCTTGCGCCGCGTAGGGCGCCTCGATTTCGGGCACGAAGAGCAACGGCTCGCCAGATTGCGAAAAAACGGCCACCGAAAAGCCATGATGCGGCCAATAATCCGTCAGGAACATCACGTTTTCGGGCAGGCGGCAAACCAGGGCATCAATCCCGGCCTGGCGCATCGCTTCCCGAAGGCGCGCCAGCCGCGCGCGGGGTTCTGTGGGCATGGGTTCTCCTTTATTTTTGCTCTCTCATCACCGCGTTGATCAGCCTCAGCGGGCTTTTTAGAGGCGCCCGAATTCCGCCAGCAATTCTTCGACCGTCTTTCCGGCCTTGATCTTCTGGCGGGCTTCTTCTTCCCGTTCGGCCAGCGTGCGCGCCGCTGCCAAGACTTCTTCAGCGTTTTCTAGTGGCACCACCACAACGCCAATTTCATCTCCCAACACGATATCGCCCGGCTTGACCACCACCCCTGCACATTGCATCACCACGTTGATCTCGATGGGCTCCATGCGCCCAGAGTAGGGCGTGTGGGTGCTGCGGGGCACGATGGATTTATAGAACAGCGCAAACTCCAGATCGCGGGTTTCGTCCGTGTCACGCACGCCGCCATCCACCACCGCGCCAACTACGCCCTTGGCTTTGCACAGGCCAGACATCAGCCCGCCCCAGATGGACGTTTCCGTTTCGCCTGCCGCGTCCACCACAATCACATCGCCCGCCTGCGCCACAGTGAGCGCATCCAGGCAATCGACCTGGTTACCGGGTTCCAGGCGCACAGTCAGGGCAGGCCCCGCAAAGCGCATCGTGCGTTCCAGCGGCTTGATGTAGCTGTGCATGACGCCAGCGCGCTGCTGCGAATCTGCCACCACGCACGAAGGGCTGTAAATGGAAAGCAGGTCACGGTAGCCCTGGATGATCTCTGGCGCGGGCATGTGCGGACGTTCGTTGATGATCTTACGCATGGTGAGGGTGGCTCCTATCTGGCTTGCGAGTGATTGAATGAAATATCGGCATAAGCCGGCGGTTGCCCGGCGCGGTGGCCCAGCAAGTTGCTGATGCCGCGCGCCGTGGCCAGCAATTTCTGGATGTGCTCGCCTTGTTCTTCCACCGGGTGCATGCGGCTAGCCGGGCCCGAAACACTGAGGGCGCCCTCCAGCCGCCCATTCGGCCCCAGGATGGGCGCCGCGATGCAGTGCACCTCGCTTTCGCGCTCGCCCCGGTCAAAGGCATAGCCCTGGGCGCGGATGGCGTGCAGCTCGCCCAGCAGGGTCTCTACACTGGTGAGCGTGGTCGGGGTAAAGCGCACGTACGCTACCTGGCTTGCGTATTCCCGCACGGCCTGCGGATCGCTAAAGGCCAGCATCACCTTGCCCAGCCCTGTGCAATAGGCCAACAAGCGCGCGCCCACCTGGGAAGACATCAAACCCACCGCATGCAGGCCGTGCAGCTTTTCCAGGTAGACCACTTCCATCTGATCCAGCACTGCCAGGTGCACTGTTTCGGCGGTGTCGTCGCGCAATTGGCGCAGCAAGGGCAGTGCAATCTGCTGGAGTGGGTTCGAGAGTTGGAAGGAACGCGCCAGTTCCAGCGTGGCTAGCCCCAGATGATAGCGTCCGCTGGCTTCGTCACGTTGCACAAAGTTGTAAGACGCCAGGGTGCTCAGCAAGCGGAAGGTGGTGCTGTTGCTCAGTTCCAGCGCATCGCTGAGTTCCATCAGCGTGCGGGGTTCGCCATCTGCCAGCAGGGTGAGCACGCGCAGGGCGCGGTCTACGGCGCGGATCTGGTAGCGTTCGTTGTTCTGGGTCATAGGTGTCGCTTTTTCACTGAGGGTTAACGATTGCATAAACACCTGTCATCCTATCGGAATTTCCCAGGGTCAACAAACCCACTTCAAACCGAGGACCCACGGGCAGCTTGTACGGCTGCCACCAGGTTCCGGGCGCGTTGTTGCATGGCGTCCCAGTCCGCCTGCTGGATAAGTGCTTCGTTGACCAACGAACTACCCACCCCCAGCGCAACCGCTCCGGCCCGGATGTACGCCGAGGCGTTTTCCACGGAAACACCGCCCACCGCCGCCAGCAACACCTGTGGCAGGGGCGCCTTGACCGCCTTCAGGTAAGCGGGGCCGCCGATATCGCAGGGAAAGAGCTTCACGATGTCTGCCCCGGCTTGCCAGGCCGTGATAATTTCCGTGGGGGTATACGCCCCCGGCATCACCGGCACACTGTAGCGTTTGCAAAGTTCGATGGCCGGGAGGTTGAGCGTTGGCGTTACCACAAATTGCGCCCCGGCCAGAATGGCCGCCCGCGCACTTTCAGCATCCAGCACCGAGCCAACACCGATGGCACAGCCAGTGGGTGAATGGTGGGCCAGTGCTTGCAGGGTGGAGAGGGCGCCGGGGCTGGTGAGGGTGATTTCGATGGCGCAGACACCGCCTGCAAAGAGTGCTTCTACCGTGGGTTGCAGGTTTTGCTGGGTCTGCACCCGCAGGATGGCGACCACGCCCGTATCAAGAATTGTCTTCAAAACAGTTTGGTTTGGCATCAAGTAATTTTCACTCAGTGAAAACTTTATTCACTTGATGAAAGTATAACGTGGTCTCTGGGCGCTGTCAACGCGTGGGCAGTACTGAAATCATCCAGCCAAACCAGCACTCATCAGATTCTCATTTGATAGGTAATCGCTGTTTTCAAGCCTGGCGTGCCAGGGAGGTTAGCCTGGGTGAGAGCCTGCACTCAAAACCAATCGTCCCATTGCTGGAGTAGCCTTTGGGGTCTGCAAAGTCGCGCCAGCGGATCGAACACCACCACGGGCCAGCGTGCTAGGGTGGGGCCAGTGAGCTAAATGCAAAAAAGGAGGCAGTTGATGCTCCATTCAATGAACTGGCCAGACCAGAATCTTCCTGCGCGCCGCGTGGGGTATCTTGCGCTGGTGATGGGGACCTTGATCGCGTTGCTCCTGGTTGGGGTTGTGCCCAGCCAAGCGCAGGGTGGCGCTGGTGCCCCGCTGGCGGAAAATCGCTTTACCCAGGTTTATGAACAGGTTAGCCCTTCGGTGGTCTCCATTAACGTCATTGCACGCGGTCAGGGCGCGGGTTTTGCCGGGGATGCTCCCGTGCAAATTGGCGGCGGCACCGGTTTTGTGCTGGATAACCAGGGGCATATCCTGACCAATAACCATGTGGTGGAAGGCGCCAGCGAGATTGAGGTGAGCTTCTTTGACGGGACCCTGGCGCGGGCGCGCGTGATTGGCCTGGACCCTGACAGCGACCTGGCCGTTTTGCAGGTTGAGTTGCCCTCAGAAGACCTGGCTGCGTTGCAGCCTGTTACCTTTGGGGATTCTTCTGCCCTGGAGGTTGGCGAGACTGTGCTCGCGATTGGAAGCCCTTTTGGGCGGCGCTGGACGCTGACCAGCGGCATTATCAGCGCAACCAACCGTAATATCCCCGGCCTGGAAGACTTTTCTATTGGGGGCGTCATCCAGACAGACGCAGCCATCAACCCTGGCAACAGTGGCGGCCCGCTGGTGGACCTGGATGGCAACGTAGTGGGCGTGAATTCTCAGATCATCAGCGCTTCCGGGGCCAGCGCCGGGATCGGCTTTGCGGTGCCCAGTAATCTGGCGGCCCGTGTGGCCGAAGCCCTCATTAATGAAGGCTATGTCGATTACAGCTATCTGGGCGTGAGCGGCCTGGATGTGTATCTGCCCCTCATCGAAGCTTTTGACCTGCCGAACGATACCCGTGGCCTGGCAGTTTTGAAGCTGTACCGGGGGCACCTGCAAGCCGAGCCGGGGTCCAGTCCGCCTTCTTTAACGAAGACACCAACGACCCGCGTAGCGTTCCAGAGGCTGTGGATATCATTACCGCCGTTGATGGGCAACCCATTGCCGGCATCAGTGAATTGATTGGCTACCTGGCCTCAGAAACCACGCCCGGCCAGGCCGTAACCTTGACGGTGCTACGCCTGGACGAAGAAGGCACCCAGGAGATGCAGTTTGAGGTAACGCTAACGCCCCGCCCCTGACTTGAAGCGCTAGCGTGGATCTCCACTCGCGAGCAACCCGCCGGTTGCTCGTCTGTTTTCGTTTGTGAAGAACCCTTTTGGCATTAATGCGTAGGCGAGGAGAATCTGTCGTGAGCAACTCTCAAATTGGCATTTATGGACTGGCTGTGATGGGCCAAAATCTGGTGCTCAACATCGCGGATCAGGGCTTTGCGGTGACCGTTTACAACCGTACGGAATCTAAAACACGCCAGTTTATGGAAACCATCAACGCTGAAAAGCCGATTGATGCGGCCTATACCCTGGAAGAATTTATCAACCGCTTGGCGAAGCCGCGCCGCGTGCTGTTGATGGTCAAAGCGGGCAAGGCGGTGGAAGCTGTCATTGAGCAACTTGCGCCCTTGCTGGAAGCCGACGATATTGTACTCGATGGCGGTAACTCTCATTATAAACAGACCGAACAACACGCCGAACGGCTGGCTGCCCATGGCATCGCCTATCTGGGGCTGGGGATTTCTGGCGGAGAAGCCGGGGCGCGGCACGGGCCCAGCCTCATGCCAGGGGGCCCGCCAGAAGCGTATAGCGCTGTGCAACCCATTCTGGAAGCCATTGCGGCAGAGGCTCAGGGAGAACCCTGCGTTGCCTGGTTAGGGCCAGGCAGTGCCGGGCATTATGTCAAAATGGTCCATAACGGGATCGAATATGCGATGATGCAGGCCATTGCCGAGGTCTATGACCTGCTCAAGCGTGGTGCACAACTGCCCGCCGAGCAGATCGGCAGTTGGTTTGAACAATGGAATCAAGGGGTGCTGGCTTCGTTTCTGGTCGAGATCACCGGCCACATCCTTCAATATCGCGAAGCAGGCAGCAGCCAGCCATTGATTGACCTGATCGCCGACCGCGCCAAGCAAAAAGGCACAGGCAAGTGGACCAGCCAGGATGCATTGGACCTCGGCGTTCCTGTGCCTACGCTCAGCGCCGCGGTGGAAGCACGCTTGCTCTCTGCCTTTAAGCCAGAGCGCAAACGCGCCGCCACCTTGTTACAGGGTCCTGCCCCGGTAAGCCACCCCCCCGCAGACCTCAAGCGCCTGGCCCAGAATCTGGAAGACGCCTTGCTGGCGACCTTTGTTTGTGCCTATGCCCAGGGCTTTAGCCTCTTGCGCTTTGCCAGTGCAGAATACGACTACAACCTGAATCTGGCAACCGTGGCAAGCATCTGGCGCAATGGCTGCATCATTCGCTCCGATTTACTAGAAGCGATTCGGCAGACCTTTGCCAGTCCACATCCCCCAGCGAACTTGCTCACGGCGCCCTATTTTGTGCGCCTGTTGGCAGATCGCCAGGTGGCCTGGCGCGCTGTGGTGCAGCAGGCTGTTCAGATGGGCGTTCCAACACCCGCCTTGGGAAGTGCCCTGGCCTACTATGATGGCTATCGGAGTGCGCGGCTCCCTGCAAATCTCATCCAGGCGCAGCGGGACTATTTTGGCGCCCACACCTACGAGCGCCTGAACGAGATCGGGCAATTTCACGCGGACTGGCAAGCGAAATAACCCACTCAGCCCTCGGCGCGCTCCACTGCAAAGGCGATCTTGAGGGTCGTACGATAGGCCATCACTCGCCCGTCGCAGACGTTGGCGGTCATCTGAGAGACTTCTATGCCGGAAATATGGTGAATGGCCTGCTGGGCTTCGGTCAGGGCATTTTCGGCGGCTACTTGCCAGCTATCTGGAGAGGTGCCATTAATCTCGATCACTTTCGCAATCCGGGCCATCTATCAAGCTCCTTTCCATCATTCATTCGCGCGTGCCTGGCGCGCAGGGCTACCTCCACTATAGAGAGGCCGGCCATGCGCTGAAGGGGCCAAAAGAGCCAGAGGTCCAGGGGAAGTTGGCTCTTTTGGTCATCGTCAACTAGCGGGTGTGGTTGAGGTAGTGCGCGGCCAGGGCAGCCTGCCCCAGGGCCAGGCCGCCATCGTTGAGCGGCACCTGGCGGTGGATGTACACCCGTAACCCGGCAGCCTCCAGGCGCCGCAGGGTTGCTTCTAACAGCCGCACGTTCTGAAAAACGCCACCACTCAACGCAACTTCGCTCAGGCCGTGGGCATTAGCCAAGTGCACGCTTACCTGGGCAACAATTTCTGCCAGGCTGTGGTGAAAGCGCGCCGCGATTTTCCCGATTGGCACCCCAGCGCGCCAGTCCGCCAGCACAGGCGCCAGCAGGGCCGCCGGGTTCAGCCCAGCCAGCCCTTCCAGGCCCGTGTAAAGCGCGGTTTCATCAGGATCACATTGCGCTTCCAGGTCAATCGCGGCCTGGCCTTCGTAGCTGGTGGCCTGGCAAACGCCCAACAAGGCCGACACAGCGTCAAACAACCGTCCCACGCTGGAGGTCAGAGGGGTGTTAATCCCTTTTGCGAGCTGCTGGCGTAGCAAGCGCTGCTCTGCAAGGGTCAGAGCGGTTAGCGGTGGCAGGTCTTCGCCAGGCTCCAGGCCGCAAGCCAGCAGGTAAGCAAAGGCGATGCGGGCCGGGTTGCGCGTGGCTGCATCGCCGCCGGGCAGGGGCATCGGCGCGAAGTGCGCCGCCCGCTGGTAGCCCTGGTAGTCTACAATCAGGAACTCGCCGCCCCAGAGGGTGCCATCGGGACCGTAGCCAGTGCCATCGAAGCACACGCCCAACACGGGTTCCGTTCCCAGGTGCCCCTGTTCCGCCAGGCAGGACGCAAGGTGGGCGTGATGGTGCTGGACCGCCAGGCGTGGCAACCCCTCAGCCTCGGCGCGCTGCTGAGCATAGCGCGTAGACAGGTAGTCCGGGTGCAGGTCGTGCACAAGCAGCGTCGGGCTAATCTGAAACAGTTGCTCGAAGTGCTGAATGCTGCTTTCAAAAGCTTGCAGGCTGGCATAGTTGCCCAAGGTGCCGATATGATGGCTCAGAAAGGCGGTCTGACCTTGTGCCAGGCAAAAGGTATTTTTCATCTCTGCACCAACCGCCAGGATACCCGGCGTAGCCTGCGGTAAGCGGATGGGGTAGGGAGCATAGCCACGTGCGCGGCGCATGGGCAACGTGGCCCCTCGGAACACACGCACCACAGAATCATCGACGCGCAGGTGGATATCGCGGTTGTGCAACAGAAAGGCATCCGCCAGTTCGGCCAGTTGCACGCGCGCCGTCGCATTGTCCGTGACCATCGGCTCGCCGCGTGGGTTGCCGCTGGTCATCACCAGGGGCGGCATGTGCTCCAGCAGCAGCGTGTGCAGGGGGGTATAGGGCAACATCACACCCAGGGTACGCTGGCCAGGGGCCACCGCCGCTGCCAGTGGCGTTACGTCCCTGGCCTCTTGCCAGGGGAGCAGGACAATCGGGCTGGCGGGCGAGGCCAACAGGGCGCCTTCTTCCTCAGAAAGGCGGCAGTAGCCGCCAACCTGGCTTAGATTGGCCATCATGAGCGCAAACGGTTTGTGTGGGCGATGTTTGCGCTGGCGCAGGGCTTCTACCGCGCCCGGTTGGGTGGCATCCACTGCCAGGTGGAACCCCCCTAAACCCTTGATCGCCAGAATATCGCCTGCGCGCAGCACTCTGAGCGCCGCCTGAAGGGCAGCCTCACTGTGCGCCCGCGCGGCAGGGTTGCCGGGTTCTTCCAGCCAGAGTTGAGGGCCGCAGGTGGGGCAGGCGATTGGCTGGGCATGGAAGCGGCGGTTGCTGGGGTCATGATATTCTGCTGCGCAGGCCGCGCACATCTCAAAAGCGCGCATGGTGGTCTGTGGGCGGTCGTAGGGCAGCGTGTGGATAATGCTAAAGCGTGGTCCGCAGTTGGTGCAGTTCAAAAAAGCGTAACGATAGCGGCGGTCGGTGGGGTCTTGCAATTCCCGGCGGCAATCAGCGCAGAGGGCCAGCTCTGGCGGCACTGGCTGAACAACGCCCGCCTGGGCAGCGCTACTCCGAATCTCGAAGTTCGGCAGGTGTTGCAGCCCGGCGAGCTGGACGTTGAAGCCTTCGATGCGCGCCAGAGGCGGCGGTGAGCTCTGCAACGCCAGAATGAAGGCGTTCAGTTGGCGCGTATCCCCTTCCACATGAATGTCTACCCCAGCCGAAGTATTACGCACCCATCCGCACAACCCATGTTCCAGCGCCAGGGTATAAACGCGGGGCCGAAAACCCACCCCTTGCACAATCCCGGTTACATGGATGGCTCTGGCTTCTTGTTGGTGTTCGTTGGACATGCTGCGTGGAATCTCGCACCCACTTCTTGCCTGCCTCAAGCATAGTCTGAAGCAGCCAATTCTCAACCCAGAACCTGGTATGGCTGGTCATGTTCAGCGGAAGAGGCCCCATTCGGGGCGGTTGGAAGGGTAAAGTAGAACGTGCTGCCGACGCCCTGCGCGCCCTCGACCCCCACTTCGCCGCCCAGCCGGTGCACAATCCGTTGCACAATGGAAAGCCCCAAGCCATGCCCCTCCAGATGCAGGTGTTGCTGCAAGCGCCCAAACTCCGTAAACAGCTTTTTCTGATCCACTTCCGAAAGCCCGCTGCCGTTGTCCTTCACCCAATAGCGGACCTTGTTTTCGGGGAGTGGGGCGGCGCCAACTTCAATGATCGGCGGGGTGCCACCGTATTTCAGCGCGTTGCTCAGGTAGTTCACCCATATTTCTTCGACCCAGGGGGCGTAGCCCTGGGCCGTGGGCCAACTGGCAGGCGAGACCAGGTGTGTTTTGCTTTTTTCTTGCGCCTGGCCCAGGCGCAAGAGGGCATCCGAAAAGACCTGTCCCATATCCAGGGAGCGTAGCTCAACCTCATTCTGATTGCGGACGCTAGCCAGCAGCAACAAGCTATCAATGATGGTGGTCATCTTCTGTGCGTTGCGCCGGATCAAGGTTAAGTAGTCTGCGACTGTTTGCGCGTCCAGGCTGGTCCGCCCCAGCTCCAGCAACTGGCTATAGCTCTGCACCACCCCCAGCGGGGTTTTGAGGTCGTGGGCCACACTGCGCGCATAGGCGTCCAGCTCTTGCAGAGCGTGTTTCTGGCTGGTGATGTCGTAAAGCATCACGATGCGCCCGCTGGGTTCGCCCGCACGGTTGGTCATGGGCATCAGTTGCAGTTCATAAAAACGGCCATCCACAAAAATCTCATCGCGCAGCATTTGATAATCACGAAAACGGGCAATCAGGTCTGCATAGTGGGGAAAGGCCTGCAACATCGTTTTGCCCTGGGCGCCCCGAAGCGGCTTGTTCAGGATTACCTCGGCTGCCGGGTTCATGTCAATCACCTTGCCGCCAGAATCCAGCACCAGCACACCACTCTGCACGGCGCGGAATACGAGATCGTGCGCCACGGGAACAATATCCAGAAAGCGGTAGCGCGTGATGGCCAGCCAGAAGAACAGCCCGGTTAATGGATAGCTTAGCGAGGTAGGATCGTATGGGCCGCTGATCTGCGTGCCAAAGACCAAAAACAGCACGTTCAGCACCAGGGGAAGGGTGATGCCCGCCACCAACAACCTGGCCTGGCCCCGATAGAGGCGCGGAAAGCGCAAAATAGAAAGAGCTAGCAAGGCCGACCCACCCACCAGGATGCTGTAGGCATAGAAGGCCCAGAACCAGAAAAGCGTTCGCGTCTCAAAATCAACAAAGGTATAGCCGTTAGCCTGGCGCACCGCTGCCACTTCATGAAAAGCGCCGTGCCATTGAGAGGTAAACATGAGAGTGTAAAAAAAAGACGGGGACAACCGCCAGATAAATGAACGTGCGGCGCAGGCCCAGCGTTCATAGTAGCTGTAGACCAGGGTAAAAGCACCCCAGGCATAAACCACCCCCATCACGCCAACGTATTGCAAGCGATTAACCCAGTGCGCCAGCAGTTCATCACTGACCATGGCGGCCAGGCCAGCAGTAAAAGCCCAGAGCGCACCGCTGAGCATCAATAAAGCACACCAAAAGGCCCCACGCGCAGGTCGTGCTCGCCAGCATAGCCAGGCAACATAGAGTGCTCCCCCTGCACCTAGTGCATAAAACAAGACAATCGGGGGAAATTGGAGTGGCATGTGCGCTGAACCCCTACCGCTGAATGAGCCAACACTACCGCTAGCATACCGTAAACCGCTAGCTGGTGAAATTTATGTTTGGTAAAAATTTGTGCCCTTTGCCCTGACTTCTGGCCTTAGCCACGTTGCAGGCGCCACCTGGCCCACTCGCAAACCCTCCCACAGCACCATCCGGTGCGTAACCGAACCATGGTAGCTTGAAGACACTGTAGCTAGATCACCGTAAATGGTATGGAGAACACAACATATGAAATCTCACCTGATAGGGGTTGCAATTGGAGTAGGCGTGTTGATGTTGGGGGCTTTGCTGGTCTTTGTGCTGGCATCTACCGTCTCTGCCACCGCCTTTACTCCAGCACAAGCGGACGTTCTCCTGGTGCAGGATGGCCCGGAAGTTGATCTCTTGCCGGAGTCTCTGGGGCGTTTGTCCTGGGGCGCCGTGATCGCCGGGACGATCATCAGCCTGGTGCTGATGTTTATCTTTAACCTCATCGGGATTGCGATTGGTTTTACACAGGTTAACCCAGAACACCGCACGGATTCCGCCGGGCTGAAGAGCATTGCTATTGGGGGCATTGTCTGGGTTGCGGCCAGTAACCTGATTGCTTTATTTGTTGGCGGGTGGCTGGCTGCCTACTTTGCCGGTATTCCAGAAGGCACTGACGGGTTGCTGCATGGCCTCATGGTGTGGGCCGTGACGGGAATCGTGACTTCATTGTTAGTGGCCACCGGGATTGGTCGCGCGATGAATGGTCTGGCCAGTCTCATTAGCTCGGGGCTGGGCCTGACCAGCTCGTTGGCCACCGGAGCGGGGCAGGTCGCCGGGAGCGCGGTGCAATCTGCCGGGAGCGTGGCCGGGAGTGCCGCCGGCAGTGCTGCCCATGGCCTGGGCTCGCTGAGCGCGCAAACGCTCTCCATCCTGGCCAATGGCGTGCAAAGCTCGGCGCAAATGATGGGCAGCGGCATAGCCAACCTATCGGATGCCGCCATCGAGAGTTCACCTGATGTACAAAACGCCTTGCGCTACCAGGACCTTTCGTTTGAAGAAATACGGCTAGAGGCAGAACGGATGTTACGCCAGGCCGGGCAGGACCCGCAACGCCTCCAGCAAGAAGCCAGCGCTGCCGTTGATGATGTGCGCAGTGCGGCTCAGCAAATGGCCCAGCGTCCAGAAGTCGCCGATCAGATCCTGGCAATTGCCTTGCAACGCGTGTTTCGCCGTAGCGAAGCGCTGGCCAGCGATGTTGACCGTAACTCTTTGGTCTCCTTGCTCGTGCAACGTAGTGGCATGAGCGAGGCAGAAGCCAACCAGCAGATCCAGAAATGGGAAGAGCAATTTAACCAGGTTCGGGACCAAACCCGCCAGGCGCGCGAGGCAGCCCGCCAGCGGGCAATGGAACTGCGCGACCAGGCGGAACAGCGTGCGCAGGAAGTGTACGACCAGGCCCAGAACCGGGTAGAAGAAATCCAGCAAGAAGCCAGGCACGCCTGCACGAAGCCGAAAAACGCGCTCGTGAAGCAGCCCAAACCGCGACCGAAACCTTTGCTCAGTTGGCGGCTGGTATCGCCGTCGCGATGATTATCGGCGCTGTGGCTGCCGGGTTGGGTGGCTACCTGGGCGCCCTGATGAATTGCCAGATGTGACCGTGGACGCTGCCAGCCTGTCTGCGTGGGAAGGTGCAGCTTTCCAGGCAATGCACCTCACGTCCTGGGTTGAGTAGGACCTTGCCGCTGCGTAGCTGTCATCAGCGCCCTGAAGGGGCGTGTTGTCACTCCATCGGGGAGGGTGGCAGGTCCATCCTCCCCGATGAAGGCCAACCTGAGCGTTGGTGTGCTCAGGCCCAGGGGTGGCTAACGGCTACTCTGGTACGCTTCGCGCCCGATGGCCGCATTTAACCGATCCCAGAGCCGGCCATCGGGCAGTTAATAAAACCCCAACAGATGGTTGGTGGCACAGTAATTCCCGTTGGAATCGCACCAGACGCGTGTTGCCGAAGCGATGAGGCCCAAAAAGTACTCGCCATGTTCAGCATCATGCAACAGCAAAAACCCGGCGGTCTCCGTGTTGCCATGAGCGTCCAGGTAATCTACCTCAACACGCAAGGGTTCCATTTCCAGGTAATTGACGCAGGTATCATAGGCCCGCCATTGGGGCTGCATCTCATACCCCAGCCAGGCATCGCGGCCAGGGGTCTGCTGGAAGAGCCGGACAAGCCGTTGCTGTGTCAGCCCACTATGCCGAACCGTCCATTGGCCCTGGCTGTTGCCGCCCGGAAATTGATAGCGGATATCTGTCCAGGCGGCCTCTACCCAGGGGATGTTGCTGAGAAGTGGCTCCAGGGTGGCATTGCCCAGGCGATCTTCCCCACATGCCTCCGGTGCTTGAGCCACCACACGATCTACCAGAGCCACCAACAAAAAACATGCCATCAAGCTCAAAGTCGCCGCCATCAGCCACTCCAGAAACGACAACCCTCGTTTCATCACAGGATTCTCCTTATTGCTTTGCCTGTAACCAACCGTGCACACCCAGCGAAGCGCCCGCGCAGGCAGCCCCGCTATAAACGCTCACTTCAATTCCGCCTGGGTTTTGTTAGGGAAATGAAGGTGGCATTTCGCAGAAAAAATTAGGACCTTAACAGAGGCTTTTCAAATTATTCAGGTTCAGCAGAGTTCCACCGTTATTTGCTTATATTCTAAAAAGTTCTTTGGGAAAAAGCAAATCTTTAGGCGGTAAAAGTACCATTTAAGGGGCGATTTCATGGCTTTTTCACGTTTTCACGAAAGTTTCACATTATGCAAAAGACTTTTTTCTGGGATATATCCAAAACTGAAGCGTACAACATCAGGCCGACACCCTCTGTTGCGCCCTGGAGGTGCTACCCCGCGCCTCTGGCGGCTTCCAATTCCTTTTGTAGGGTTTTGTGAACTTTGTAAATGAGCCTAAACAAATTAGAGTTGTCTTTTTAAAATGAGTTGCTGTAATATTTCGCTGTAAGCATTCATGCTGGGTGCTTCCACCATGTGTCAAACGGTTAAGCCAGGAAACTTGGATGACAGCACAGTGGTATGCAATGTTCAGCAAGCCTCGTAAGGAACTCCAGGTTGCCAGCTATCTCCGCTCACATGCTCTTGAGGTTTATCATCCTGTCTTGCGCGTGAAGCCGGTCAACCCACGCGCCGCCCGAGTGCGCTCTTACTTTCCGCGCTATCTTTTTGTGCATGCTGATCTTCAGGAAGTTGGTGTGGGAACTTTTCAGTGGTGCCTGGGCGCTAGCGGGTTGGTGCAGTTTGATAACACCCCTGCGGTTGTGCCAGAGCACTTCATCCAGGCCCTGCAAGAACGTCTTCAGGTGCTTGAAGCCAGGGGCGGCCTGGCACCACAAGACTTCCGATCGGGAGATACCGTTGTCCTCAAGACCGGGCCATTTGCCGGGTACGAGGCCATTTTTGATGCACGCCTCAGTGGGACAGAGCGGGTGCAGGTTTTGCTGCACTGGCTAGGTCGAGAAATAAAGGTCCAGTTGCACGCAAGTGGGCTGGAAAAACAACCTGGGCACCAGGCCTAGGGCTTGATAAGGGAGCCACAGGGAGCCAACCTGCCCTCCCCAACAACCCAGAATTGACCAGCGCTTTACCCCCGGGGGATGTCGTAATGGCGGAGCATATCTTGCAGCCATAGCGCCTTAAACCGGGGTTGCCGTGGAGGCAGGTCATCCCTCAGGCCAGAAGGAGCACAATCAGCATGTCGCGCACAAGTCGCTATCTGGCGGGCGTTTCGAGTGGCTATGTGGTCACCGCCGCCAACATCCTGGTGAGCCTGGCTCTGACGCCCATCGTCTTGCGCTACCTCAGTGCAGAGGAATATGGCATCTTTACACTGGGCGCCAGCCTCATTTTGCTGCTCACTTTGCTGGACCTGGGAGTGGCTGCCGGGATTAATGTGCATCTGGCGCAGCACATTGGCAAGCTCAGCGCGGCAGAAATTAGCCGCTATGCCAGCTCTGGGTTTTTCGTTCAGTTAGGGGTATCGGGTGCTGTGCTGCTGGGGGCAGCCTGCTGAGCGTCGGGTTGCCCTATTTCTTTGAGGTCCCGGTGCCCTTGCAGCAGCAGGCGCGTTGGATGATGTTCATCCTGGTGATGAGCACCGCGCTTTCGCTTGCGGTGCAGCCTTTTTCCTCTATCCTGGTGGCGCATCAACTCATCCATGTAGACAACCTCATCCGCTTCGTGTTGTTGTTTTTGCGGGCGGTGCTCACGGTTGTGTTGCTGTCCAACGGTGCCGGGTTGCTTTCGCTCGCGTTGGCCAATCTGTGTGCCACAAGCCTTACGGCGGTGCTGGTGGTGGTGCGGGCGCATCGCCTGGTGCCCCGGCTCAAGATCCGCCCAAGCGCGATCTCGCTAGAGATCGTAAAGTCCGCTGGATCAACCGGCCTCTGGTTTAGCCTGGGCGGGTTGGCCGGGCTTTTCATCCAGAATGTGGACCATGTGGTGGCGGGTCGGCTGGTCTCGCTGGAGGCGGTGACCCTGTTAGCCATCACAGGGAAGGTCTATCTGCTGTCGCAGAGCTTGCTCTATCAACTAACCAACGCCGCCCGGCCTGCCCTGGGGCAGCTCTTTGGGCAAGGCAAGCGCGAGCAAGCCCTGCAAGCCTACCGCCAGCTCTTTGCCCTTTCCACCAGCGGTGCGCTGGTGGCGTGTGCCGCGCTATGGGCCGTCAACGAGACCTTCATCACGCTCTGGGTGGGCCCCCAACACTATGGAGGCGGTTGGCTGAACCTGGCTTTTGCACTCAACCTGCTGGTCAACGTCTGGGTGATGCCCAATCGGGCGGTGCTTTCCGCAGGGCTGGTGGTGCGGCCACAAGCGCTGGCTCGTGCCCTGGAAGGGGCGCTAAACGTGCTGCTCTCGGTGATGTTAACACTGCAATTCGGGCTGGTAGGGGTGACCATCTCGACCACACTGGCCGCCACTCTCACCTCGTTTTTTTACCTGCCTTACCTGACCGCTCGCATGTTTGGCCGACCCTTCCGTGCCTTTCTGGCTGAGGATGTACGCCGTGTGCTGGCCTTGGCCCTGGCGCTGGTGCCCGTGGCTGTGTTGGCTCGCTGGATGACGGGGCAACTTGGCGGCTGGGGAGGTGTCTTTGCAGGCGGGCTAACCGTCGGTGTGACGGGGTTAGCCCTGCTTTGGGTGACCACTCTGGATGCAGCGCTACGCCTCCGCATCATTCACTTTTTGCGCCGTCAGGAACGCCGCTGGATGCAATCCAGCTCCTGAAGAGGCTCCACCATGAGGAACGCTATGCGCTACAACATCAAACCTATCCTTGTCCAGACGACCCAGGCTGCACGCCGCCAGGCCCTGAGGTGGCTCTGGGGGTTCAGCATCCGCCAGGACCCTGGCTTCTTCCTGAGCTACCTGCGGCAAGAGCACCACGAGACCATCCTGCGCGGCTTTAACCATCCAGAAGACTTTGCCTGGCATAAGCTGGCCCTCCCGAATGCGCTCTCTGATTTTGGCGATTTGCTGGTGCTGTTTTGCCTCTCTCCGCTGAACCGGGGACTGTTACGCCAGGACATTGACGAAGCCCACGCCCTCTACGCGCTGGTAGGCGCGCTGGAAACCCTGTTGGGGTGGAAATTGGCCGCTATTATGGCGCCAGTACGCTGCTGCTGGCGTTGGCTGTTGGCCCCAGAGGGCAAGTAACTTCCATTGATATTGCCCCCCAAGGCGATGAATTCCTGCGGGCCGCGCTCCACCGCTATAACTTGCTGGATCGTGTTGGGCTTGTGGTGGCGGATGCCAACAGCGTAAGTCTGGAGCGCGCGCTGGACTTTGTATTCATTGATGGTGACCATAGCTACACAGGTGCCCGGCGTGACCACAACCGCTGGATGCCCTGCCTGCGCCCAGGCGGCTACCTCATTCACCATGATATGGCGCACACCCGCCCACACGCCACCCAATGGCACTCCCTGGCGCGCTTACGTGCCGAAATTCTGGACCAGCAAGCCGATCAGTTGGAGCTGGTGCGCGAGGTCGGCTCCTTGAGTGTATTTCGTCGCCTGGCTGCCGACTTTGTTCCGCTGCGCTAAGGCGCTCGCCCTGTTTTCTTGAAAATTAGCCTGGAGCGTGCCTTTGATGGTTGCTTCGCTTGCTCGTTCAACCCTGCAACCCTGGTTGGAGGCCACCACTTGTCGCCCCTGCCCTTTGTGCCAGGGGATGCGCCATGATGTCATCTCGTCGCGGATGCAGTTTGGGCTAGACCTATCGACCGTCATCTGCAAAGACTGCTCCTTTGTCTTCACCAATCCGCTCCCCAGCCAGGCCACTTACGACCGCTTCTACGTAGAAGCCTACGCGAGCTTTTATGGCGGCATTACGGGCGCCCTGGATGCGGTTAGCCGAGGCGCAGAGCCGACCTTTATCACCCGTCGTATGGCCTTTATCCAGCGCGAGCGCTCGCTGAGTGGTGCGCGTTTGATGGAGCTGGGACCAGGCGGTGGCGTCTTTCTCTATTGGGCACAGGTCTATGGGGCCAATGTTTTTGGTGTAGAACCCTCGCAGAGCTTCTACGCTGGCCTGCTGGAGCAGGGGTTGCCTGCCCAGCACAGCACACTAGAAGCACTTCTGCCTTCCGCCGACCATTGCTACGACATCATTATGCTGTCGCACGTGTTGGAGCACTTCTACGATCCTAACGCCGCTTTGCAAAAGCTACGCCATCTGCTGGACGATGACGGGCTACTGGCCATCATCGTGCCAGATGTATTGCGCCCCTACCGCGCCCTGGATCGTTACTTCCTGCGCTATGTTCACCCCTCCAGTTTTTCGCCCGCCACCTTGCAGGCCATGCTCGCCAAACACGGTTTTACCATCCTCCAGGCCACCTACGAGGGAGCGCGCTGGTACGAGCCACAAAGCCAATTTGTGCTGGCCCGCAAGCTCCCAACCCTACCGCCAAGCTTTGCCTGGCCCATAGAGCAGGCAGAAGCCGTTCGGCGCCACTTGCAGCGCTATCGCTGGCGCTGGCGCCTGGCGCTGGGGGCCGCCTGGCATGGTCGCAACCTGGCCAAGCGCGCAAAACGCCATGCAGGCCCCCTCAAGCGGGCCTTCACGCCAGCGGCGGAAGTCCGCCCATGAAACCCCAAGCCACCGCAGTGATCCCTGCACGGCTTGGCTCTACACGCCTGGCGCGCAAAGTGCTGGCCGATCTGCACGGCCAGCCTTTGATCTGGCATGTGTGGCAGCGTGTAGTCCAGGCCAAATGCTTCCGCGAGGTTTGGGTGGCCACCGATGCTGAGGAAGTCCGTGCAACGGTAGAAAGCTGGGGTGGCCAGGTGTTGATGACCAGCCCTCACTGCCGTTCTGGTACAGAGCGGATTGCATCGGTTCTGGATCGAATTCAGGGTGATTTCATCGTCAATGTTCAGGGCGATGAACCGCTGATCTCGCCCGCATTGCTGGATGCGCTGGTAGAAGCCTGGGCAGTGGCTCAGCCAGCCCTGATCACGCCGGTCTTTCGGCTGGCCAGCTGGAAGAGGTGCTCAACCCAACGGTGGTTAAGGTGGTGAGAGCGCCTGATGGCCAGGCATTGTACTTCTCACGCAGCCCGATCCCTCATGTACGCGATCTTCCGCAGAGCGAATGGCTGAAGCAGCAGGTTTTCTGGGGACACGTTGGTGTCTATGGCTATCGACGTGCCACGCTGGCTGCCTATCTCAACCTGGCGCCTGGCAGCCTGGAAGAAGCCGAAAAGCTAGAGCAACTCCGCTTTCTAGAGGCTGGTTACGCCTTTCAAACTCTCGAAAGCAGCTACCGCCCGGTTGCCGTGGATGTGGCTGCGGATCTGCTACTGGTGCGGCGTTTGATGGAGGAAGCCCATGACTGACCTCGCAGCTCGGGCTGAGGCCGCGCGTGATGTCTTGCTGCGCGAAGCCAGAGCCATTCATCAGGCCGCCTCTCGCGCCAGCGAGGGCATAGCCCAGGCGGCAGAATTGATCCTGGCGCATGACGGCAAGGTTATCCTGAGTGGAATTGGTAAATCTGGCCATGTGGCCCGCAAGATCGCCGCGACCCTGTGCAGCACGGGCACGCCGGGGGTTTTTATGCATCCAGCCGAGGCCGTGCACGGCGACTTGGGCCTCTACACCCCCGGCGACCCAACCATTCTCCTTTCCAAAAGTGGCACCACCAGCGAGCTGCTGAATCTGGTGCCCATTCTGCACGGGTTTCACTCGCCGCTGATCGCCATCCTTGGTAATCCGACCTCGCCGCTGGGGCAATTGGTCGATGTGGTGGTGGATGCCTCCGTTCAGATGGAAGCAGACCTGCACAACCTGGCACCAACCAGCAGTTCCACAGTGGCTATGGCCGCCGGGGATGCCATCGCGGTTTTGTTGATGCAGGGGCGCGGCTTCACCCCGGAAGACTTCGCGCGCTACCACCCAGCCGGGCAGTTGGGGCGTAACCTGCGCCAGCAAGTGCGCGAGGTGATGCAAGCCGGGCCGGACTTCCCTTTTGTGCAACCGACCGACACACTCAAGCAGGTGATGATTGCCATGACGCGGCGTGCCCTGGGGGCGGCCTGCGTGGTGGATGGCGCCTGCCAGCTTCAGGGGATCATCACCGATGGTGATTTGCGGCGCGCCCTGTTGCTCCACGATGACATCCGGCTGCTGCAAGCCTACCAGATCATGACGCGCCATCCGGTGACCATCGGACCCGGTCAGTTGCTGCGCGAAGCCCTGCTACTCATGGAAAATCGCCCCTCCAAAATTTCGGTATTGCCTGTGGTAGAGGGGCCAACCTGCATCGGTCTCATTCGCATTCACGACATTTACAGCCTATGACTATCCAAATCTGCCCCATTTCACCTGAAGTGACCCTTGGTGGTGGCCGCCCGGTGCTGATTGCTGGCCCCTGTGCTATCGAAGACCCGGAAACACCTCTGCAAATCGCCCAGACAATGCGCGACCTGGCCACCCAACTTGGCTTTAGCTATGTGTTCAAAGCTTCTTATGACAAAGCCAACCGCACTTCACATACTTCATTCCGCTCGATTGGCTTTGAAGCCGCTTTGCGGGTGTTGCAGGCGGTTCGCCAGCAAGTGGGCGTGCCGGTGCTCACCGATGTCCACGAAGTGCATCAGGTGCAAGCCGCCGCCGAAGCCGCAGACGTGCTCCAGATTCCCGCCTTCCTGTGCCGCCAAACGGATTTACTCCAGGCGGCAGGCCGCAGCGGGCGGGCTGTCAACATCAAGCGGGGGCAGTTCATGGCACCAGAAGATATGGCCTATGCCGTGGAAAAGGTGCGCGCTGTGGGCAACGAAGCGACCTTCCTCACCGAGCGGGGAGTGTCTTTTGGATACCACAATCTGGTGGTTGACATGCGCGCCCTGCCGGTTATGCGTCAGTTTAGCCCGGTTGTGTTTGATGTAACGCATAGCGTTCAGCAGCCAGGCGGGTTGGGGGGCAGGTCCGGCGGAGAGCGAGCCTTTGCGCCCATCCTGGCCCGCGCGGCTGCCGGGGCAGGAGTGGACGGTTTTTTGTGGAAACCCACCCCAACCCTCTGCCGCCCTGAGCGATGGCCCAAACATGCTGCCGTTGGCAGAGATGCCCGCGTTTCTAGAGGGCGTGCTGGCCGTCTGGCAGAGCAGCCGTCCCTATATCGAAAGGCTGTAGCCGATGACCCCTTCCGCTGCCTTGAGCCTGGAACAATGCGCCGCGCGGGTTAAGCTGCTGGCACTGGATAGCGACGGTGTGCTAACCGATGGGGGCGTGTATATGGCTGCTGATGGTCAGGAAAACCGCCGCTTTGACATCAAAGACGGGCTGGGCCTCAAGCGGGTAATGGCCGCTGGAATCCGCGTGGCGATTGTTTCTGGCGGCTCGGCACCTGGCCCAGTGACCTTGCGAGCGCATGCGCTGGGGATTGAGGAAGTTCACACCAGCATTCCAGAGAAGCTCGCCGTGGTCAAGGCCCTTTGCGAAAAGTTCCAGATTAACCTGGAAGAAGTGGCTTACATGGGCGATGACCTGCCAGACCTGCCTGTGCTGGCCGCCGTAGGGCTGCCCTGCGCCCCAGCGGATGCAATCGAGGCGGTGCTGG
>JAAUUD010000384.1 GCA_012031655.1 Anaerolineae bacterium
TGTTAGAACCGGGCCGCGCCACCTGTGGCGTTGGCGCAAAAACCGTGGCCAGGCGCACGTAGCCGCCGTTGTCAATCACCTGCACCGCTGCTGCGGGGTCCAGCTGGCTCACGGTGCCCAGAGTGGCCGTCAGCGCGTAGGGTCCAGCCAGACTTCCAGCACGCCCGCAGGTTGGAGCGCATCCAGGGCCACCAGCACCGCCAGCCCCGGCGGCAGGCTGCCCGTAAACACCGCCCCGGTGAGGATCAGCAGAGCAAAGGGCGGGTTGTCAGTGCCGTGCAAACGGGTCCATTCCAGGCTGGCATCGCGCACCAGCACGCGCACAATCTCGCGCGCAATCGCCAACTCAATAAAGAGATCGCGCAGGTTATGCGGGATCGTTGTGGGTGCCAGCCATTTGTTATAGACCCATTCTTCGAGCGCATCCAGCGAAAAAGGGAAGGGCAACCAGCGGTCCACATCGCGCCAATCGACCGCCTCCAGCAGGCTCAGCAGGCTATGCCCCAGGCCCAGGTTACTGCGAATGTGCGCGCTGGCTTGGTCCTGATAGCTGGCCAGCAAGGCCGAGGTGCTGCTCCCCAGGTCCACGCAAATGATGCCCGCATCTTGATGCAGGTTGTCCAGATAGCGCACGATGTTCAGGGCGCTCTGTGCGGTGGGGGCAATCCCCCGCGCACTCAACCCAGAAATCCGCCTGAAGTCTTCGCGCCGCCGCGCCATGTAGAAGTCGTAGACCTGCGCCAGAATGCGCTTGGCGGAGGTCAGGTTTTCTTCTTCCAGGGCAGGCCGCACATTGTCCGCCGTATAGATGGTGGTGTAGGGTTCGCCAAAAGGCGAGTTAAACTGTTCCGTGAACCACCCCCGCAATGCGCTATTGCCCGCGTAGAGCACCAGGGGGCGCTCCTCCCGATTGGGGATGAGGCGCACTGCCAGGCTCACCAGGCGCACCAGGTCGCGCACTTGCTGGTCGTTGCCATCGTCGGTGCCACCCACAATGAAGATCACATCGGGTTGATAGCGCAGAATGGTGTTAATGCGCTCTTCTTCCGTGTTGATGTCCATCACGCTTAGGGTGGCCACCACTTCAAGATAGGTGCCGGTTAGCGCCCGTTGGGCACTGGTCAGGCTCAGGTCCATCAAGCCCAGCAAAACAGCCCGCAACGAGCGTCCGGTGCTGCTGGCTGTCGCCAGGAAGGTCACCTGAAACGTTTC
Organism: Anaerolineae bacterium; assembly: GCA_012031655.1. GTDB lineage: Bacteria > Chloroflexota > Anaerolineae > Aggregatilineales > J027 > JAAUUD01. Next base: position 1,213 of record JAAUUD010000384.1, read on the forward strand.
GTCCTGTGGGTTATAGAGCCGTTGCCCGGTTAGGTGTTCCAACTGCTGGACCGTGCGTTGCAAACCGACCCAGGCGTCTTCCTGCGGGGCGGCCAGGGTCGAAGGCGTGGTCGTGCCCAGCACCAGCCGATACTGGCCCTCGACCTGGCCCAGCAAAACGGTGCGGATATGGGCAATGCCCAGGTCTGTCAGCAAGTATGCGGTCATGGGCTAGCCTATCCACTCCAGCAAAAACGTCAGCTGGGCCTGAATGACCCCGCCAAATACGGTCAGGCTGGTGATCAGCGCTCCAGCATACAGCGTGCCAAAAGCCACCGCCAGCATGATCTGCCCCAGCCCAGCCAGCAAGCGCATGGGTAGGGTGCGGGTGAGGGTGCCATCCACGCGGCGCTTGGCCAGGTATTGGAAGTAAACCAGCGTGCCTACCGTCCCCAACACCAGCACGGCGGCGTTAAATCCATCGTAACGGTCCGGGGCGGCGCTGGTGCTGCGGACCAGAGGGATTACAGTTCCGGCCAGGGCACCGACCACCGCCACACCCGTCCCCACCCCAATAATAAAAGCCAGGCCCAGGTTACCCACCCGTGCCAGGCGCGGACTGGTCTTGAGCAACAAAAAGGCAGCCAGCAAGAAGGGCATCATACCCAGGGCGCGAAAAGCGGGTGTAGTGTCGCCACTGTCATTCAGGATGGTCAGGTCAATCCACGGCAGAACGACGGTTTCTACGGCCACCACCGTCACATACCCCGCCGTTACGCCCACCAGGATGTGCAACGCCAGCCGATAGAGCAGGTTATCGCTCAGCAAATAGCTCAGGATGCATAGCGTCAGGATCAGCGAAGCCCACCCCAGGGTGAGATCAAGCGTTTCGAAGTCCACGCAGCCCCCTTATCAATCCGCGCAGCACATTGACAACCGTCCCCAGGCTAATCAGCATCACCGCCACCAGCACCCCCAGCACCAAGCTATGCCAGCGCGAGAGCGCCGGGTCTGGCAGGTCAAGCGCATCCGGGGCGGTGTAGGGGGCTTTGCTGGCGCTGTTGCGCGCAGCGTCGTAGCGAGCAGCCCCGCGAATCCCGCTAAGCAAGCCCTCATAGGCGCCACTTTCCAGGTAAGGGCGCGCGGCTGGCTCAGCAGCAGCCGTGGTCAGGGCAAAAGTTGGCAGGTTGACGCCACTCAGTTGCTCTGCCCAGATGCGTAAGTCCTCCGCATCCTCGCCTATCACGATCAAAAAGGCAAAGGTGCCATCATCCAAGGCGCCCACCTCGAACTCCGTGGTCTCCCCCAGGGCATCGCGGGCAAAGAGGAAAGGCGCCACCCCCGAAGGGCTGGCCAGAGCACGCACCCCAACCGCGCCGCCAGAGAGATAAGGCAGCACCACGTAATCTGCCGGGCTTTCCAACGGGGGCGGCCCCCCAGGCACCTGCGGTTCCAGGTAGCCCAGTTCTAACCACCAGGTTAGGCGATCTACCCCACTCGGCGGGATAGGCAAAAAGTCCTGGCGTGGCACAGGCACCACATAGCGTGTTTGGGGGAGGTTCCCTTCTCGCGCCAGGCGCGCCGTGAGCAGGGCTTCATCGCGGCCCAGGCCCTCCAGAACGCGCCGGGCGTTCAGCACCCCCAGCGGGTTACTGCTCAGCGCCACGGGCCGCCCACCCTGCACCAGCACATCCCGCAAACGGCTTCCGCCAGTGGGTCTAGCTCCTGAGCGGCGGTCGGCGCGTATTCAAAAGCGACCAGCACCAAAGGCGGTTCCTGGGCGCGGGTTGCGTCCAGGCGGGCAACCGATTGCGCCAGCGGGAGCGCCTCCGTGGGGAGGGTGTTCCCAGGGTCATCGCCCAGGTGCAGGTCCGCGCTGGCAAAGGGCAGCAACACGGCCACCAACAGCACCAGCGTAATGACCAGCCGATCCAGGCGACGGCGCGCCCGTTTGGGGCGCGGAGCCGGGCCAGGCGTGGGTTGGGCTTCGGCTTCTGGCGTGGGCAGGCCCAGGTCAAAGCCCAGGTCGATCCGCTCGGCGGTCCCTTCCGCCTCGGAGACCTCCAAAACGCGCTGCAAGGCGTTGACACGGGTGCGTTGGGCGTCGTCCAGGCCCACCTGCCGCTGCGAGCGCAATTCGCCAATCTTCAGCACCCCGCCAATGGCTGCAAGCGCCCCTTCGATCCCCGTCAAGGGACCCGTGCCTGGTGGGGCAACCTGCGGTGTCGAACGCTGAAGGACCTGCTGGCTGCGGGCGCGCAACTGGCGCAATTCCGGCGGCAAAACGACCTCCGGCACCTGCTCAAAGCGCGACTCTACGCCCAGCACCACCAGGGGCACCGTGGCCTCGGCGCTGCGGATGTTCTGAAGCCAGGCCGGGAGGTCTTCGCTACGGGCCAGGTCCAGCCCGGCTTCGGGGAGTTCCGCCGCCGCCAGGGGCAGGTCAGCCGGTTGCGCACTCGCTGGAAAGAGGTCTTCCTCAAAGGGCGGCAGGTTGCCAAACAGGGCTTCGTCTTCCTCAAAGCGCAGGCTATCCAGCGAGGCCAGTTCCAGGTCAGCGCGGCTGCTGACGGGGCCGCTGCTCAGCGCAAAGGCGTCTTCTGCATCGGTGGTCAGCAGATCA
>JAAUUD010000385.1 GCA_012031655.1 Anaerolineae bacterium
CAGCGCCGCCGTGCAGGCCACCGGCCCGCTGCCGGGGCCGCCGCCGCCGTGCGGTGTGCTGAAGGTTTTGTGCAGGTTGTAGTGCATGACGTCGAAGCCCAGCGCGCCTGGCTTGACCGTGCCCAGCAGCGCGTTCATGTTGGCGCCGTCCATGTACATCAGGCCGCCACAACCATGCACCGCTTCGATGACCTCGCGGATGTTTTCATCAAACACGCCCAGCGTGCTGGGGACGGTGGTCATCATGCCCGCGATGGTGTCATCACAGGCGGCCTTGACCGCTTCCAGATCAATCACCCCCTGGGCGTTGGCGGGCACTTCCACCACCTGCAGGCCCGCCATGGTGGTGGTGGCGGGGTTGGTGCCGTGCGCGCTGGTCGGGACGATGATGCGGGCCCGCTGGTGGTCGCCACGCGCCGCATGGTAGGCACGGATCATCAGGATTCCGGCAAACTCGCCCTGGGCTCCGGCAGCGGGTTGCAGGCTGGTGGCCTCGAACCCGGCAATTTCGCGCAGCCACTCCTGCAATTCGTGCATCAGGGCCAGCGCGCCCTGGGCCAGTTCCGGCTCCACCAGGGGATGCAGCAGGGCAAAGCCCGGCAGGCGCGCGGCGTCTTCGTTCATGCGCGGGTTGTACTTCATAGTGCAGCTACCCAGCGGGTAGAAGGTGCGGTCAATGGCCAGGTTCAGCGCGCTAAGCCGTGTGTAGTGGCGCACCACATCCAGTTCGCTGACTTCGGGCAAGTCCAAGTCGGCGCGCAGGAGGTCGGTGGGCAGGTCGGTCAGCGGCACATCGGGGGCGGGGAGGTCAACGCCCACACGGCCCGGCGCACCAAGGTCATAAATCAAGGGTTCAAGGGGCTGCATAGCGCGATAGCTCCTGAAAGTGACGGTCGTTTTGCATTAGCGGGCGGCTTCGCTGCCGCTGGCTGGGGCCGTGATGGTCTGCAGCGCGTTCACAAAGGCGTCAATCTCTGCCCGGGTGTTCATTTCCGTGACGCACACCAGCATCTCGTTCGCGCGCGCGGGGAAGTCCCGGCCCAGGTCGTAGCCACCGATGACGCCAAACTCTTTGAACAGCCGCACGTTCATCTCTTTAACCGGGCGCGGGCAGGAGACCACAAATTCGCGGAAGAAGGGCTTTTCCTGATCCACGCTAAAGCCGGGCAGCTTGGCGATTTCTGCGGCGGCATAGTGCGACTTGTGCCAGATGAGTTCCGCCACGCGCCGCAGGCCATGTTTGCCCAGCGCTGCCAGGTAGATGCTGGCCGCCAGCGCCATCAGGCCCTGGTTGGTGCAGATGTTGCTGGTGGCTTTGTCGCGGCGGATGTCTTGCTCGCGTGGGCGGAGGGTCATCACAAAGGCGCGGCGGCCATCGGTGTCCTGCGTTTCGCCCACGATGCGCCCGGCGATCTTGCGAACGTGGGCCAGGCGGGTGGCGAAGAAGCCCAGATAGGGGCCGCCAAAGCTCATCGGGATGCCCAGCGATTGCCCTTCGCCACCACAATATCGGCGCCCAGGTGGCCTGGGGGTTTGATCAGGCGCTGGCCAGCGGTCCGTCACAAAGCAGACCAGAGCGCCGTGTTCGTGGGCCGTCTTGATGAGCGCCGAGTAATCCTCAATGCGCCCGAAGAAGTCTGGATATTGCACCGCGATGAGCATCGTCTGTTCGTCAATCATATCGACCAGGTCCGGCAGGGTGGCGTTGCCCCGGTCGCCCACGATCTTGAGGTCCCGGTGCTGGTGATAGGTGCGGGCAACTTCGCGGTATTGCGGGTGGATGCCCGGCGAGAGGATGACCTTGCGCCGCTTGCCCCGCGCCACTTCAAAGGCCATGGTCACGGCTTCTGCCAGCGAGGTGCCGCCGTCATAGTGGCTGGCGTTGGCAGCTTCCATCCCCAGCAAGGCACAGATCATGGATTGAAACTCGTAGACGGCCTGCAAAGTGCCTTGGCTGACCTCCGGCTGATAGGGCGTATAGGAGGTCAGGAACTCGCCGCGCTGGATGATGTAGTTGACCACCGAGGGGATGAAGTGATGATAGGCACCGGCCCCCAGAAAGGTGGCGTACTGGTCGGCCCCGGCGTTAAAGCTGCTGGCGGCATGAAGTTCACGCAGCACTTCCAGTTCGCTGGCGCCCGGCGGCAAGTTCAAGGCAGGAAAGCGATAATCCTCCGGGATGGCCGTAAACAGCGCGTCCAGGCTATCGACGCCAATCGCGCTGAGCATCTGGGCACGGTCCTGGTCAGTATGCGGGTAGTAGGCCATACGGTTCCTTACTTAACACGTCAAGTTAAAAATTGATACTCGGTCGCAGCGCGCACTCAAAAAACGGGTGGAGCTGTGCGCCGCTCCACCCCAATATTTTATCGGTTGGCAGGCCGGGCTGCCAGGCGCTCTTGGCCTAACGGCTGGCGTTATAAGCTTCGTAGGCGGCGGCGTCCATCATCTCGGCGGCCAGGTTTGGGCTGCTGAGCTTGACCTTGATGAGCCAGCCCGCGCCGTAGGGGTCGCTGTTGACGAGTTCTGGTTCGCCGTCCAGCTTGTCGTTCACGGCGGTGACTTCGCCGCTAACCGGGCTGTTGAGGTCTGAGGCGGCTTTGACGCTTTCCACCAGGCCAAAGCGCTGGCCAGCCTTCACGGTGTCGCCCACGCTGGGCAGTTCAATGTATACAATGTCGTTGAGCGCATCCTGGGCATAGTCGCTGATGCCCACCGTGGCGGAATCGCCCTCCACGCGCACCCATTCGTCGCTGCGGGTATACTTCAGGTCTTCAGGATAGTTTAAAACAGCCATCTTTTCCCCTTGTCAGGTGTTGCTCAACCAGGTTTGCAAAGCTTCAAAAACGGCCCGGGTCGTCACCAGGTTAGCGGTCAGGTGGCCCGTGGCATCGCTGGCCAGGGTGGGGCGCAGGATCAAGCCCTGTTCCTGGGTCATGCCGACTTCCATATAGGCCTGGCCACTGCCGATGTGACGGGTGGTCACAAAACCGGGCTGTGGCGTCAGCAGTTCCAACTGCCGGACCATTTCATCATAACGCAGACGCAAGGCCAATTCCAGAGCACCAATGCTCACCGAGATGTTGAGCCGCTCGCCTTCGCGGGCCAGCGCCAGCACTGCCAATGCGCCGCTTTCGCTGCTGCGAAGCTGGGCAATGTGCCCTGCCACCGAAAATTCATCCAGGGTGCGGTAAATTCGCATCGTGAAAAAACCCCTCCTAGGGCCGGGTGATGGGGGGTGCCCCGGCGGGTGCGTTGAACAGGCGACGCTGGGATGAGGACAGACTTCCCGCCACCGCGCAACGAAGCACCTTCTGCCTGATTCCCTTCAGTATACCACGTCCATCGGGCAGCAAGGGCCAACTTGATGGCGTTCAAGGGCCGGGTTTGGACCAAGCCGGGATGCCCAGATGAGTATCAAAAAGGTCCAGCATGATCTGCCAGCGCCAGACGCGCCCGCGCTCCTCAAACCACCACATCATGGCGCTGGGGGTATCGTGGAACAGGCCGCTGGGGTGGGTCCAGGTCCAGTGGAAAAAGGCCAGGATGTAGTAGAAGGTCCAGACGATGAGCAGCAACAGCCCAACCCGGGCGGCGATTTGTGCGCCGCGCCGCCAGCCCTGCCGGGCCCGCAGCACCAGCCCCAGCGCCGCAGCCCCCAGCAGCACCAGCAAGGGGTAAAGCTCCGTCATGCGGCGCATGCCGTAGGCTTCCCCGGCCCACCAATCCAGCGCCGCGCCATTGACCAGCAATTGGCTGCCCAGCATGGCGGCTGCCAGGGTTCCCCAGGTGCGGTTGCTG
>JAAUUD010000386.1 GCA_012031655.1 Anaerolineae bacterium
GGCGTCGCGGTTGGCGACCATCATCGCTTCGGGCGGGGCGCGGAAGGCCGTACCGATCGCGTCGGGCGCCTCGTCAACCGCCCAGCCGGGGCCGAGCGTGGCGATCTCGACGATTACGCCGTCGGGGTCGCGAAAGTAGATCGAGGTAAAGTAGTGTCGGTCGAAGGGGCCATCGACCGCCAGGCCCAGGTCGGTGAGGCGGCGCTTCCACTTCAGCAGGCCGTCATAATCCGCCACGGTCAGTGCAAAGTGATGCGTGCCACCGATGCCCGGGAAGCCGCGCGGGGCGCGTGGCCACTCAAAGAAGGTCACGGCAGAGCCAGGGCTGCCCACATGGTCCCCGTAGTACAGGTGATAGCTGCTGGGGTCGTCAAAGTTGACCGTTTTCTTGACAAAGCGCAGGCCCAGCACACCAACGTAAAAATCCACGTTGCGTTGGGCGTCGGCGGTGACGAGCGTGATATGGTGAATCCCCTGGATGCTCACGGGGGCGTTCCTTTCGCTATTGGATGGGTCGGTTTTATAAACGGACTACAGTCCGTTTGACTGCTGCATAGAAGCCCAAAGGCTCCTTAACCTTACCTGGCCCCCCTAAGCATGAGGTGAGAAAGCGTTCACCAAGCGCTGAGATCAGCGCCGACGTTCGCCTTGTGCGCTCCGCACCAGGTCCAGCGAAGGGTCGCTGCCCTCCTTGAGCGCCATAATCTGCCGCAGTTCGATAACCTGGTCGCGCAGGGCGGCGGCTTTCTCGAATTCCAGGTTCTTGGCAGCCTGCTTCATCTCGAACTCCAGGCCCTTGACCATCTCGAAAAGCTGATCTTTGGGGAGCTTCTCCGCCATCTTGATCGGGTCTGCCGCTTCGGGTTGGGCGGGGGCATCGGCCAGGGCGCGCACGCGCTCGGTGAGGTCGCGAATCTCCTTGACGATGCTCTGCGGTACGATGCCATGCTGGGTGTTGTAGGCTTCCTGAATCGCGCGGCGGCGGTTGGTTTCCTCAATGGCGCGCTGCATGGAGTCAGTCATCTTGTTGGCATAGAGGATGGCTTTGCCCTCCACATGGCGCGCCGCACGCCCTAGAATCTGGATCAGCGAACGGTCCGAGCGCAAGAAACCTTCCTTATCGGCATCCAGAATAGCCACCAGCGAGACTTCGGGCAGGTCCAGCCCTTCGCGCAGCAGGTTGATGCCCACCAACACATCATAAACGCCCATGCGCAGGTCGCGCAGGATCTCAACGCGTTCAATGGTGTCGATTTCGGCATGCAGGTAGGTTGCCTTGATGTTCAATTCAATGAGGTACTTGGAAAGCTCCTCGGACATGCGCTGGGTGAGGGTGGTCACCAGCACACGCTGGCCCTTGTTCACGCGCTGGGCAATCTCCCGGAGCAGGTCATCAACCTGGCCTTCCACCGGGCGCACCTCCACCACTGGGTCCAGGATGCCCGTGGGCCGGATCACCTGCTGCGCCACCTGCTCTGCCTTGCCTTCTTCGTAAGGGCCGGGGGTGGCGCTCATGTAGATGACGACGCCCATGCGCGTTTCGAACTCCTCGAAGTTGAGCGGGCGGTTATCCAGCGCACTGGCAGCCGAAAGCCGTATTCCACCAGGTTGACCTTGCGGGAACGGTCGCCGCCATACATGCCGCGCACCTGCGGCACGGTAATGTGGCTCTCGTCAATGACCGTCAGGTAATCTTTGGGCAGGTAGTCAATCAGCGTCCAGGGCGGGCTGCCCGGTGGGCGCTGGTCCAGGTGCCGCGAGTAGTTTTCGATGCCGCTGCAATAGCCCACCTCGCGCAGCATTTCGATGTCGTAGCGGCAGCGTTGCTCCAGGCGTTGGGCTTCCAGCAGCTTGCCCTGGGTCTTAAAGACCGCCAGTTGCTCGTCCAGTTCGGCTTCGATGGCCGCGATGGCTTGCTTGAGCGTGCTGTTATCCGTGATGAACTGCTTGGCCGGAAAGATGCTAACCTGCTGGTGCTCGGCCAGCACTTCGCCTGTGAGCGTGTCGAACTCGGTGATGCGCTCGATCTCATCCCCGAACATCTGGATGCGGTAAGCAGACTCGGCATAGCCGGGCTGAATCTCCAGCGTATCGCCCCGCACGCGGAAGGTCCTGCGCTTTAGCTCCATGTCGTTTCGGCTGTACTGGATGGCCACGAAGTGGCGCAGCATGGCTTCGCGGCGCATTTCCTGGCCCACGGAAAGCTCCAGGATCACCCGGCCCCAGGCGTAGGGGCTGCCGATGCCATAGATGCTGGAAACCGACGCAATGATGATCACATCCCGGCGGCTCATCAGCGCGGCGGTGGCGGCCAGGCGCAAGCGGTCGATGTCGTCGTTGATGTCCGTTTCTTTTTCGATGTAGAGGTCGCGCTGCGGGACGTAAGCTTCGGGTTGGTAGTAGTCGTAGTAGCTCACGAAGTATTCGACCGCGTTGCGCGGGAAGAACTCTTTGAACTCGCTGTAGAGCTGGGCGGCCAGTGTTTTATTGTGCGCCAGCACGATGGTCGGGCGCTTGACCGCCTCAATCACCTTGGCGATGGTGAAGGTCTTGCCAGTGCCGGTCGCACCCAGCAAAATCTGGTGTTGCAAACCGTTCTGGATGCCGCCAACCAGGGTTTGGATGGCGGTGGGTTGGTCGCCCATGGGTTGGTAGGGGGCGTTAAGCTGGAAGTTTGCCTCTCGGGACATGCTCGCGCGCCTTTCTGCTCACCTGAACGGACGTTCCATTATAGGCAAAAAAATGGGCGCTGGCCAGGGCCGACTGGCACTGTTTAGCCTTCAGAAAAACGACCTGTATTCCCCAGGCCGGATTCGCTACAATCCCCGGCATGATGAACACCTGGCAACGGATGCAAACAGCCCTTCCGCTGGGCCTGCTGGCCTGGGTCCTGGTGGCGGGGTTGGCCATCCGCATCGAAGGCATCCGCCAGACGGACCAGACGAGCTTCACCGGGCAACCGCTCATTGATGACGCCTATTTCTATGCGGCGCTGGGCCGCAATTTGGCCGATGGCCACGGCCCGCGGGTGGATGCCGAGCACTACACCACGGGTTTTCAACCGCTGTGGGGGTTTCTGAGCGCGCTGCCCTACCTCCTGCTGCCGGATGAGCACGGCATCACGGCCCTGCAAGCGATGGGCGTGGCGGTCGGGGCGCTGACCTGCCTGGTGATCTACGGGCTGGCAATCCGTATGACGGATTCGCGCTGGTTGGCGCTGATCCCGGCAGGGCTGTGGTTCGTGGCACCACACAGCATGCTGCACAACCTCGGCGGCATGGAAACCGCCCTGGCGATCCTGGCGCAAATGCTCATGTTCCTGAGCCTCTACCGCCTGTATGAAACAGGAACGCGGCGCTGGTGGGTGCTGCATGGGCTGGCCTGCGGGTTTGGTTTTCTGGCGCGGGTGGATAGCGCGGTGCTGGTGGCGGCGATGGGCGCCTTGCTAGCGCTCTTTCCGCCTGGCGAGGGCCGCCCCCTGCGGGAACGGGCGCGCCGGCTGGCCACCTGGGGCGGTGTGGTGCTGATGGTCGCGCTACCCTGGTTGATTTTCACCACCGCATGGGGCAAACCCCCCCCTGCCAGAGAGCGGCGCGGCGGTGCGTACGCTGGGCAAGTACATTGGCTATCAGGTGGCGCCAGAGCTGACCCCGCAAGCCTTTCTGGAGCGCGACCCCACCTTTGTGGCCTATTACGAGAACAATTTTTACTGGTTCCTGAGCGACTTTACCATGCAGCTCTGGAACTGGGCTGCCGCCGAGCAGCTCGACCCGACCTGGCGCGACCCCATCCGTCTGGCC
>JAAUUD010000387.1 GCA_012031655.1 Anaerolineae bacterium
TGACCCAGAATACGCGGCGGCAGGTCAAACTCCTGGTTGAGCATCTTGTACACGCGCTGGGTGTGGCGGTCCAGGCTGCCTTCGGGCGCCACCAGGCGCACCGCACTGCCCCCAGCCAGCACCTTACTCACGCGCACATCCTCGACCTGTGCGCCCAGGGTGCTTTTCATCAGGCCCAACAGGGCATCGAGTTCTGCCTGGGGCACGGCTTCCGGCTGCGCTTCGTCCTGTTCTGCGGGCGCCTGCCCAACCTCGCTCAGGTCGATCTCCGCTGCGTCGATGCTCACCAGGCGATGCCCCCGGACCTCGCGCAGGCTGCTCACCAGAAAGCCGTCCACCGTTTCGGTCAGGAAGAGCACGTCAATGCCGCGCGCCCGGAAAGGGTCCAAGTGTGGGCTGCGGCTGGCAGCGGTCGGCGTATCTGCGATGATGTAGTAAATCTCGCTCTGGCCCTCCACCTGTGCTATGTTTTCGATGTACGCATCCAGCGTGATCCAGCTTTCCGGCGAATTGCTGGAGCGGAAGCGCAACAACGGCAACAGCTTATCGCGCTCGGCGGGGTCGGCAATGACACCGTGCTTCAGGTAGGGGCTAAAGGCTTCCCAGATGGGTGTGTACTGCTCCGGTTCGTTTTTGGCCAGCCGCCCCAGGTCCCCCAACACGCGCCGGACCAACGTCTGGCGCAGTTTGGCAATCTGTGGGTTGGCCTGGATGGTCTCGCGGCTGACGTTCAGCGGCAGGTCTTCGCTATCCACCACGCCCTGCATGAACTGCAAATAGTCTGGCAGCAGGTCCGTGTTGTATTCCTGAATGAGCACCTTACGGGCGTAGAGCTTGAGGCCTGGCTCTTTGCGCAGGCTGAACATCGAACGCTCGGCCTGTTGGGGCACGTAGAGCAGCGCGTAGTACTGAATGGGCGCATCGCCACGCGCATGGATGCGCAGCAAGGGCTGCTGGAAGTCCAGGGTCATATCGCGGTAGAAGGTCTCATAATCTTCTTCGCTGACCTCGCTGGTGGGTTGGCGCCACAGCGCAGTTTGCCGATTCACCTGGTCGCGCTGGGCTTCGGCGGGGGCGTCGGCCTCCTCGGCCTGCTCACGAGGGGGCTCCACCAGGTAAACCGGAAAGGCAACGTAATCTGAATGGCGCTTGATGATCTCGCGCAGCTTCCAGCCCCGCGCAAAGTCCGGGGCATCTTCGCGCAGGTGAATGATGATCTCCGTGCCACGGGTGGCTTTCTCTGCGGGTTCGATGCGGTAGGTGTCTTCGCCTTCAGAAATCCAGCGGAAGGCGCACGCCTCTGGCTGGTAGGAGCGCGAAACCACCTCGACCTTATCCGCGATCATAAACACGCTATAGAAGCCCACCCCAAACTGCCCGATGTAGATCGGCCTTGATGCTGCCCTCGGCGCTTTGCAGGCGCTGCAAAAGTCCCGCGCGCCGCTGTGGGCGATGGTGCCCAGGTTGGCCGCCATTTCGGTGTCCGTCATGCCGATGCCCGTATCAATGATCCGCAGTTGGCGGTTGGCTTCGTCCGGGTGAATTTCGATGTAAAGTTTGGCGTCCGGGTCCAGCATGTTGGGGTTGGTCAGCATCTCAAACTGCACTTTGTGTAGCGCATCCGAGGCATTCGAAACGAGTTCCCGCAGGAAGATTTCGCGGTCCTTGTACAGCGAGTGAACCAGGATATGCAAAAGTTGCTTAATTTCAGCTTGAAAAGTCTGTTGCTCCGCAATCATGACGCACAATCCTCACTGGTCATTGTGGTGTAATGGGTGCTTCATCTGGCAACCATACCGCAAGGGTATAAGAATCACGCTAGAAATTAGCGCTGTGGTATCATAGGCCAAAGTGGAACAGGCGAGCCTCCTGAGGACCCACCCCCCCGATTCGGTGGGCGCTTGGGGGCGTCTGGGCACCTGAGCAAGCCGGTCAACGAGGCAAAACCGTGGCGGAACTGACCCCCGAACTCCAAGCCATCATCGAGCTGGAAGAACGCGGCTATCGCAGCACAGCCCTGCAACGCCTGCGCGATTACCTGGACCTGGAACCGCAAGACCCCCACGCCTGGCTGATGCGCGCTCGCCTGGAGGCCAAACCCCGCCAGCAATGGCGCGCCCTGCAACGTGCACTCCAGCTTGCGCCAGAAAACGCCCGCGCTCAGGCGCTCCGTACCGCCCTGCTGGAGGAATATCCCTGGCTCACGCCACGCTTCTTTACGCCGGGGCGGGTCTTTGTGCTGCTGCTGGCCGGGTTATTGGCCTGTGGGAGCCTGCTGGCCGCGCTATGGGTGGGCGGCGCGCTGCCCGACTCCCCGCCAGAAGTGATCGTGGCGCCGAATACAGACATCACAGCGACCGCCCAGGCCGAGGCCACCGAACGCGCCCGCCCCTCTGCAACGCCGCCGCCCATCCCGGTGACGCTGGCCAGCCCAACGCCGCTCTGGTTGGCTACGGAAACGCCCAGCGCCACGGCCACCTTCACGCTACCGCCCAGCTACACGCCCTTTGCACCCCTGCCGGACCTGGCCCAGCCGACCCTCAGCGTGACGGAAAGCGCCTTTAGCCTGGCCCTCTCCGCCGGTGCGCCGCCCGGCCAGCCCGCTGACCCCTGGCGGGTGCTGCTGGCGCCCTTCCAGAACGCCGAACCCGGGACCCCTGAAGCCCTGGCCGAAGCGCTCCGCGAAGCTTACCCGACGGGCGACCTGGAATTTAGCGTGGTCGATGCCCCGGTGGCCAGCGAAGCCGAAGCCGTGGCCCTGTTGCAAAGCGAACCGCGCGCCCTGCTGGTGCTCTACGGGGCACAATCCGGCAGTGCGCTGACGCTCAGTGCAACGGTGGATGAAAGCCAGGCAGACTACGCCCAGCGGGCCGCCTTGCTGCGCCTGCGCCGCCCGGCCAGCCCCTTTACCCTGCAAATCAACGTCACAGATGGCGACCTGCTCAGCCAACCGGCTTTGCGCGGGTTGCTGGCCTTCCTCACCAACCGCCATGCGCAGGTGGTGGATGCGCTTAGCCCGCTCTTCACGGCGCGTGGACGGGTGCTCAACGCGGATGAGCAACGCCTGGCCCTGTTGCTGGCCTATAGCTACCAGGTGCTGGGCGACCACACCCCCGGCGCTGACGCTCTACGAGCTGCTGAACTCCTACACCGCCACACCCGACCCCAGTGTGCGGCTGAATCGCGCGCTGGCCATCGCCCACAGCGGCGATCCCGAATCCGGCGTGCGCTTCTATGCCACCTTTCTGGCCGATGCCAGCGACCCGGCCTTTGTCCAAAGCAACATCGGCGTAATTCAGTTTGAACTGCTGGATGATGTGAACGGAGCGCTGCTCTCGCAGGAAGAAGCCACCCGGCTAAACCCCAACGACCCACGCCCACACCTGGAACAGGCGCGCCTGCTCTACGCGCAGGGCGACCTGAACGCCGCCCTGGAACAACTCGCCCAGGCCCTCACCAAAAACCCGAACTATGCCCCAGCTTACGCCGAACAAGCTTTTGTGCTGGGGCGGTTGCGCGCCTTCACCGAAGCCCAGCAGGCCCTCACCAGCGCGCTGAGCCTGGCGCCGCTGGTTGGGGAATATCACGCACTGGCCGGGCATCTGTTCACCTTGCAGGAAGCATGGAGCGCCGCCCGGCAGGCCCTGCAAACGGCGCTGGAGCTGGGAGTGGTGAGCGCCGAAACCCACAGCGAGCTAGCGACCAGCCTCAACCGCCTGGCAACTTTGCCGGGGCAATCGAGCAGGCCAACGCTGCCCTGGCGCTGGACCCGCGCGCCGTCGATGCCTGGCTGCAACGC
>JAAUUD010000388.1 GCA_012031655.1 Anaerolineae bacterium
CGCGAGATTTTGCTGCCCCACCCGTCCAGCGGGAACGTCCGGGCAAGTGGCTGCAAACCTGGGGGTTGGGCTTTTTGCGGCCCACCTATGCCGCGACCATCGACCTACTCAACAGCCCCTATCGCTGGCTGCTCATTGTGCTGGGGCTGGTCATGATGTGCAACCTGTTCTTCATCCTGGCAACGGCATTCAGCCAACCTGTGGAAAACCGAATGGCCCCCACGCCGGCCCCCACCGCGACCCCAGTGAGCGCAGCCTGGAACGAGCACCTGCTGGCAGAGTTGCCCGCCCCGGCCCATGCCACTTATCTGCTCATCAGCGCTTGGTATAGCTCGCGGGTTTCGCTGCCTGGCTTGATGCCCAGCGTTTCGTCCAACATGCGTTCCAGCATCCGATATTGCTCCGCGATGGCGTCACGGTCGCCCAGCTCGGCGTAAATCTGCATAATCTCGCGGTGCACATCTTCCCGGTCTGGTTTTTCGCCAATGGACCGGATGTAAAAGCCCAGCGCTTTTTCGCGCTCGCGGCGTTCCTGGTAAATGCGCCCCAGGCTAATGAGCGCCTGCGCGTAGGAATCCCGCAGTTGCAGGCGGCGTAGCTTGGCCCAGTCCATGCGCACTTCCTTCAGGAATTGCCCCCGGTAAATCTGCACTGCTTTGGACCAGCAACGCTCGGCTTCGTCTTCGTCGCTGGTGTTCAGCGCTTTCTCGATATTGGACTCGAAGATTTCCACATCATAGAGGCGGTTGATGCGCGGATTGGGCGAGTAGAACCCGTTTTCATAGATGGTGAGGTCGTAGCCCAGTTTTTCGCTGATTTTGCGCTTGGTGACGTGAAAGACGTTCGTGGCTTCCTTTACACCCAGCGAAGGCCAGAACGATTCAAAAACCTCGGCCCGGGTGACCATTGGCTTGTCCACAAAGAAGTAGAAGAGGTTGCGCGGCAGGCTCCCCTCCCAGGCGGTGATGGGTCGCCCGTCAATCAGCACGCGGGAGCCGCCTGCCAGCGCATACACTTCCAACTGACCACGCAGAGCGGGTTCGTGGAAGATGCTATCGTTCAAGGATTCATCGTCGCCCAGCGAAGCAGCCAGCCCAGCCACAATAAGATCATTCCAGGGGTGGCGGCGCAGCTCGCGCCCATTGATGATGATCTGAATTTCTCGGGCAGGTGGCGCGGCAACTCCAAAAAGAAGGCATCCACATCATCATGCTTGGGGAGCAAGTCCAGATTATCGAGCAGCACCATGAATTGCTCATCTCGCAAGGCAGTCAGGTCCTGCGCCATGGCGCGGGCCCATTCGCGGGGGCTTTCGCTGCTCTGTAGCGCGTTGCGGATGCTCAGCCCAAAGTTGATGGGGAACATCGCATCATGCGAAAAGCCGGTGAGGAAGGACCGCAAGTCGTTATCATCCTCGCTGAGGGCATAATAATACATGCGATCTTCATAGTGCTTATATAACAAGGCAATGAGCGCGGTGTGCTGGCGATGACGGGGATAGAGAATGATGATGCGCTTATCGTGGGTTTTTTCGCGAACAGCTTTCGCCGCAGTCGCGGCGACGGCCTCAACGCGGTCCATATAGCCCATATTATCCATTTGAAAAAGCCTCCTGGTAGGGGTTTACTAAGGCATGCAAGCTCTATAAATAACACCTTTGTAGTATATAATAGATGCAATATTATTGATAGGCTGGAATGTGCCCTGTTATGAAGTGAAACTATGCCAGCAGTAGAAGAGGCGCCCCGGTAACCTGGCGCTAGCGCAGGGTCTCGAAGGTACGCAGGTAATTGATCAGGTGCCAGCGTTCAGTTTCAGTCAGGTCCTGGCCATAGGGGTGGCGGCCCAAAAAGCCCCGCGCTAACCAGCGGTACAGGTCCTCATCTGCCTGTTGCGCCAGCGCAGGCACCAGCGGGGGCACCTCGGCAGCCGGTGCGGCCCCCTGCGGACCATGGCAGGCTAAGCATTCGCGAGCATAGAGCGCCTGACCTTGCTCCAGCGAGGCCTGATCCGCCAGGATGGGATTGGGGTTTTCTGCGGGGGGGTCGCGTTGTTCGCGCACCCGGGCGCTGGTGTCCTGAAAAATAAACCTCCCGGCCACTATCACCAGCAGCGTTAGCCCCAGGGCCAGAGCCGCGATATAGAGTTGAAGGGGCGTTGGGCGCAGGCGTTGGTTCAGGCGGCGCACCCCTGGCGCTAAACCCACCCCAGCCACGCTAATCAGGAACAACGCCGCTAACCAGTTGGCCCAGGTCGGTTGGCGTGTGCTGGCATCTTCGACCTCTGCCACAAAGTGCCACGGGAAGGCCGCTCGGGTCATGGTGCCATCGGTCTGCTGGATGTCCACCCAAAGGTCCCAGGTTGCGGCACGGTCCACATCGCCGCTGGCCCCCACCCACAACCCCGCTTCGGCCAGGTCCAGCGCAAAGGGCATCCGATAGCGGTTGTATTGGGGATAAACCAGGCGCATCGTAACCTGCGAGACGCTTTCGGCAGCTTGCCCGGCCTCCAACACCCGCACATCGTAGGAATTAGCGCCCACCGCCCCGGGATTTACGCTCAATGAGACGGTTAGCCCATTGACCTCCACCTGCTGGACTTCTGCCGCCACGCCACCCCGGGCATTTTCTGGCACGGGAGGCGGTGTGGCGGGGAGGGTGGCTGCCGCGAACAACACCACCAGCGCAAACAAGGCTTCCTGGCGCACGCTACGCGGCCAATTGAGCCGCTGCATGAACCCGGCCCAGCCCTGGGTCGCCCATTGCAAGCGTCCCGGTTCGGCAGCCAGGTAGTGCAGCGCCCCTAACCCCAGCAAAGGGAGCATCAGCACCCACTTAGAGAGCAAGGTTAAACCATAGTTGGATTGCACCAGGTCGCTGGCAGCAGGCACCTGAAGCACGCTGGAAAAAACACCCGTCGCCACCACCAGGCCCACGGCCAGCAGGGCCAGCGCCATCACCAGCGTCAGGGTCAGGCTCATCAGACGAGCCGTTTTGCGAGTAAAATTCATGCGTTCCTCCCTAAATCGTTCTCAACAATCCAATTCAGGATGCAACCGAACGGTCGGCCTAAACGGCCAAGGCGCCAGGCGCGCTAATATCGCACCTGACTTTTGGATTCTATACAACGAGCTCATCCAAACGGTTCAAATGCACTCACTGAATATTCATCCATTTATCAGGGCCACCTAAAGCCAACGTCGGGTACATCTTATTAAGGATATTGGTAAGGGAGAATAGCATAAACTAACACAAGGTGCAAAAAGATTATTGTGCAGAATTACGCTAGCGGCCCTAATATGCGCAGTGTGCCCTGCATACTGAGGCGCATGATGTCTTCCGCCAGCGCGGTCGATGACAGAGGCTGCCCCGCTTCCAGCCACCACTGCACCGCGCTGATACAGGCCCCAGCGAAAAACGCAAACATCAGCTCCGGCGTGACGCTCACCTGCCCTGGTGGGATATTCAACTGCTCAAAGCGCTGCCGACCGTTGAACACCAGCAGTTGACGCGCCCGCACCGCGAACGCGCCCGGTGCATCTGGCCCCAGCATCACCTGATAAAAGCGGGCATGAGCGGCCACATGATCCAGCATCAGCACCAGATTCTGCTGCAGCAGGTCGGGGCGGCTCAGGTCCGGCGGTGCCAGCACCGCCAGCAGTTCAGCGTGAATATCGTCCATACTGCGCGCCAGCAGATCGCGCTTGTCCTCGTATGGAGATAGAACGTGGCCGGTTGAGCCGGCGCGGTCGGCAATGTCCTGCACGCTGATGGCTTCAAAGCCGCGCTCGGC
>JAAUUD010000389.1 GCA_012031655.1 Anaerolineae bacterium
CGGCGCAATTTCTGGGTGCTGAGCGGGGTGGTTGGGCTGGTGTTCATCTGCATTGCCTCGCTGGCGGTCAGCATCAGCGCGCTCAACGACCCGCTGATCTCCAATAACCCGTCTTTTGCTGCCGAAGCGCAGCCCACCCGAACGCCGCTGCCCAGGGCGGTTACGTCATCCCTTTTGAGGAGGTACCGCGCCTGAGCCTGGCCGAAGCGCAGGCCCTAGTGACGGATAACCCACAGGACCCCTCGGCCAACCTGGCGCTTTCCTATGCCTTGTTTAACGCGGGCGAACTGGACCAGGCCCAGGATGTGCTGATTTATACGCTGGAAACGCTCAACCCTCCCGCTAACCTGGTGGTGGGCGCTGCCGAGGTCATGGCGGCACAGGGCTTCACGGAGGAGGCCATCCTTTTCTGGCTGAGCGCCAGCGAAGCCAACCCGAATAACCCCACCATCCGCAACGATGCCGGGCAATATATCTACCGCCAGGCCACCGCCCCCGGCCTACAGGAGCAGCAAATCTTCCAAGGGATGCAGGAGCGCTTTCCAGAGTCGCCCCTGCTGCGGGTGATGATGGCGCAGGTGCTCATCACCACGCCGCGCGGTGCCCTGCCCATCCGCCAAAACCAGATCACCAACCTGTTAGATGGTGTGCTGGCCGCAAACCCGGATTTTGCCGAAGCCCACCTGGTCTATGGTAATTTTTACGCCATCCGCCAGGAGACCCGCATGCTGCCGAACAAGCCTGGCGCTTTGCTGCCAGCTTTGAAGACGCGCCCGAGTGGGTGCTGCGCGAAAGCCGTCTGTTCATCAATCGGCTGGAGACTGCGCCGCCGCCCCCTGGCCGTCCCCCCCTCGCCACCCCAGAATCAACTGAGGAAAGCCCATGAGAACACCCATCATCGCCGGTAACTGGAAGATGAACAAAACCCCTGCCGAGTCGGTCGCTTTTGCGGAAGCCCTGCTGCCCGCCATCAACGACCTGGCAGGCGCAGAAAAAGTCGTCATCCCCACCTATGTTGCCCTGCCGGGCGTCAACCAGGCGCTCGCCGGGAGCCAGATCAGGGTTGGGGCGCAGGATTGCCACCCGGAACCCTCCGGGGCCTACACCAGCAGCATCGCCGCCCCCATGCTGGTCGGCCTGGCAGAATACGTGGTGATTGGCCACTCCGAAACACGCCAATACCTGGGCGTGACGGATGAACAGGTAAATGGCAAGCTCAAGGCGGCGCTGGCGGCGGGCCTCAAGCCCATTGTGGCGTTGGGCGAAGTGCTGGAGCAGCGCCGGGCCGGCCAACACCGCGAAGTCTGCCAGACCCAACTCCGCGCCGCCCTGGATGGCATTCCCGCCGAAGCCATCCCTGGCCTGGTGATTGCCTACGAGCCTGTATGGGCAATTGGCACGGGCGAAAATGCCAGCGTCGCCGATGCCGAAGAGATCATCGGCGGGGTGTTGCGGCCCACTGTGGCCGAACTCTATGGCCAGCCCGCCGCCGACGCGGTGCGCATTCAATATGGCGGCAGCGTCAAGCCAGACAACATGGCCGAATACATGGCCCTGCCGGATATTGACGGCGCCCTGGTGGGCGGAGCTTCGCTAAAAATGGACTCCTTCGCGGAACTCATCCGCCTGGCCATCCAGGCCAAGGGCGGGTAAAGCCTCCACAAAAAACGCGCTGGGATCAGGTATGATCCCGGCGCACGCTTGCCGCCCAGTTTTGCGGCACCTACGGCAGCGTAAGCTCCAGCGAAGCCACCAGCGCATCCAGCACGGCCAGGTCGGGTTGGGCGGCCTCGGCTTCCAGCGCCCCCAATGTTTCCACCACGTTTTCGAGGTCGTCAAAGTAGCCTTCAGGGTAGAAGGTCTGCGGGTCGATTTCCGCCCCCGCAGGCAGTTCAGCCAGGATGAGCAAGATTATGCTCACGTAAGTCTGGCCATCTTCCGAGCGGCCCTGGAAGGTGTAGCATACATCCCCCGCGTTCAGCGGAGCCATGTCCTGCGCAAAGCAGGTCAGGTGGCGCACTCCGGCCCCGCCTTCAAACTCCACGTACTCTGGTTGGACCGCGAAAATCTGCGCCGCCGGGAACAAGGGCACCAAAGCGAGCGGCCATTCTTCCAACAGGGCCCCGTCACCGCCAGCCACAGCGAACGATTCCAGCGCTGGGCACTCTGCCAGCAGGGTTCGCAACCGTTCAACCATCGACTGATAGCGCTCGATTTCGTCGCGGTTGCTCAGCACAGTAAAGTCCTCCACAGCATAGACCAGCATGCGCGCACTCTGGAAGATTTCGGCACCTTGCAGATAATTCAGGAGCAGGATATCCAGGTGGGGCGGTTCGATGATGTCGCTGGCCATGCCCAGCTCCAGCCAAGTTGGGTCAAAGAAGTTCACGTCCACCCCATCGGCCAGAGCAGCGAGATAGCTCAGGCGAACTGTGGCGCCAGGGAACCAGGCTTACCACGGGGACAAGCGGCTCAGTTGCGGTGGGGTAGGCTGCTGATCTCCAGCAGGAGCCCCGTCATCAGGCTGATGAGCAGGGCAAAAATCCAACGGGTCATGGGGATGCTCCTTCTGCATGTTGTGCGCCTCGCTTGTCCCCATAACGCCCGGCCTGCCAACCGGGTTCCGCCATCTGCCCAGAATCGGTTAAAATAGATTAGGTAGCCTATGGAAAACGCTTTTGACCTCCTCGCCCCCTGGTTGATGCTGGCCGCCCTGCTGGTGCCGCTGGTGATTTCTGAACGCTGGATTCATCAGCACGTTTTTGGCGTGGGCTACCTGCTGAGCAATAAAGACGAAGCCACCGCCACCCGGCTCTACTACTTCTTCTTTTTGCCGGGCATCTTTGTGCACGAGTTTGTGCAATATCTGGTGGCCGGGGCGCTCAATGTGCCCATCAAGCAGGTCATCGCCTGGCCCGAACAGCAAAAGAATGGCACCCTGCGGCTGGACTTCATCGTGGTGCAGCGCAACAAAACCGATCCTATCCGCGCCGCAACAGTGGCTGCCGCGCCCTTCCTGGTGATGACCGCCCTGGTTTACTGGCTGGGGACCCAGCAACTCCGCCTGGATGATTTTGGGCAACAGCTTGGCACGGGCGATCTTGAAACCGTCGGCACGGCCCTCCAGACCCTCTTAGCAACGCCTCTCTTCCTCTGGTGGGTGTACTTTTTGTTTGTCATCGCCAATTCGATGCTACCCAAGCCGGAGGATGCCCACGGCTGGCCGCTCATCCTGGGCCTGATGGGCCTCATCAGCCTGGCGATGCTGTTCATTGGGCTGGATGAAGTGCTGCTCGAAACGCTGGCCGGCCCGGTCCGCGATGCGCTTAATCAGGTGAACACCGCCCTGGCCAGCGTGTTGGGGGTCAACCTGGTGGCGATCTTCCTGCTGGGCTTGCTGGAAGACGCCCTGGAAAGCTGGAAGGGCTACAAGATGGACTACAGCGGCCAGGGCAATCTGACCCGCGCAGCGGATCAGAAAGCGGGTGCTGCCAAAAAACGGGTGCCTGGCTCTGACGAACCTTTTCCACGTGGGCAACCGCTCCCCTCGATTTATGCGACCAACCTGCATATTCCAGAGCCGCCTCTGGCCACTGTGCCACGCCCGGCAGCAACCCCAGCCCCGGCAACGCTGAGCCCTGCCCCCGCCCCCGCCGAACCCGTGAGCGCTGGCGAAGCCTACCGCAGCCGCTTTGAGGAACGCCGCACCGAGGTTCAGAAGCGCCTGGCGGAACAAGGCTCAGCAACCGAAGCGCCGCCGAACACCTTTCGCACCCGTCCTGG
>JAAUUD010000390.1 GCA_012031655.1 Anaerolineae bacterium
CACTGTGCCGCCGCCGGGCAAAACGCGCTTTCTGGTGGAGATGCACGGCAACCCCAGCCTGAGCATGGCCCAGAACAGCGCAGACCTGCTGGCCTGGTGTGCCGCGCAGAGCTACCGCGCCTATCACCTGCCCACGCGCCGCCCTCTGCAAAACCCCGCCGAGGCCCGCGCCTGGCTCCACCCTCACAACGACCACCTGCTGGTCCAGCCAGCCGCCTGGCCCATCCCAGGCTGGCTAGGAGAACCAATTTCGGCCTGATTTGCGCCTTCGCCTGGGATTGCTGCTAAAATCTGATGACAATCGGCAGCCAGAAAAATGACATTTAGCAGGCTTTAGGCTCAAGGGGCAGGTAGATCGTTATGCGCTTGGATACGTTTGCGTTTCGGCGCCATCTCATCGAAGCATTAGAAGCTCGGGAAACCGGCGCATGTATCGAAGTTGACGAGATGGACGTGCTGCGGGTGCGGTTGCGTTCCAGCGAACGGGTAGAAATTCACCTCATTGAGCGCGATGTGGAGGTGGACGAAATCCGCGCCATCTTCCAGCAAAACCAACGCGCCGAAGTCCCCCTGCATACGCTCTATCTGCTCTGGACAGACATGACCCTACCGGAATCGGGCCAGGTCTTTGAACCTGATGCCTGGGTGCTGCTGCTGCACTACCTGTTTAACGAACGCGTCTATACCTACAAAGTCTACGGCGACCAGAGCTACATCTACCCGGTGCATCTGGAGGCCATCAACGCCCGCCAGCGCCGCGTTCACTATGGCGAACCGATCCAGATTAGCGGGCTGGGTTGCGCCTTTACGCGGATTTTTGCCGGGGCGCTGGCCGGCGACTGGCGTGTGGCCGATTTTGGCGAGGCCCCCCTCAGTGCGCGCTATCAGCGCACCCGCCGGGCAGACTCCTTCGCCGCCCGCCACATCCACACAGACCTGCTACCCTACTTCGAATTGCTGCAACTGGCCCACGATGCCGACCATGCGCTCCTCAAAAAAGCCTATCGCCAGCTGGCCCGCCAGTTCCACCCCGATGTGAACAACACGCCCGAAGCCACGCTCACCATGCAGCGCGTCAACGAGGCATACCAGAAAATCCTAGCCTGGCTGGACGAAGAAGCGCGTTCGGCTTAGGGCGCGTGGCCCAGTGTACGGCCATCGTGCCAAACATCAGGCGCTGGTAGCGCACGTTCACGAAGCCGGCCCCATACATAAGCTGCGCCAGGTCCTCCGGGGTCTTGAAGCGCAGGGTGCTGGCCGGCAGGTAAGCGTAGGCGTCCGGGTCCGGCGAGATGATGCGCCCCAACAACGGAATGGCGAACTTCAGGTGCACCAAGATGAACGGGCGCAGGGGGCCCGGCGGCGGCGGCGTGGAATCCAGCGTAGCCAGCCTGCCCCCCGGCTTGAGGATGCGAAACTGTTCTGCCAGCGCACGCTCGATATCCGGCACGTTACGAAAGAGGTAGCCGCTCACCACCGCGTCAAAGTGGGCCTCTGGCAGGGCCAGATTAAGGGCATCCGCGCCCAGCCAGGCCACCGATTTCCCCGCTGGGCGCCGCTGGCCCACCTGCATCATCGGCAACGCAAAGTCCCCCGCGATCACCGTGGCATCCGAATATTGCCGCCGCACCTCAAAAGCGATGTCCCCGGTGCCGCTGGCAATGTCCAGCACGGTTGCGCCCGTGGGCAGCCCCAGTTCGCGCACCATCAAGCGCCGCCAGTGCAGGTCGCGCCCCATCGTCATCACGCGGTTCATCAGGTCGTAGCGCTGGGCGATGCGTCCGAACATCGCCTGCACCTCTGCCGGAGACTTATAGCCGCTGCTCATGCCTTCCACCTCCCCAAAAGCCGTTCCAGGATGTCTGTCACCAGATAAAGCGCCACGCCCAGCGCGCTCATCGCCAGGATGCCCACGTACATCTCCGGGTAGCGCAAGCGCTGGCTATTGTTCACGATGTAATACCCCAGCCCTTCCCGCGTGGCGGTCGTTTCTGCGATGAAAAGCACCGCCACCGCCGTTCCCACCGATACCCGCCAGGCAGTGAGCACCGCCCCCAGCGAAGCCGGGAGATACACATACCAGTAAAGCGCCCGCCGCCCCGCCCCCAATGAACGCACCGACTCCAGCAGCTCGCCGGGGATGTTCAGGGCGGCATCGCGCACCACCACCAGGATCTGAAAAAACAACACCAGCACGATGAGCGCCACTTTAGAGGCATCGCCCGTGCCGTAGAGGATCAGCACCACGGGCAGCAAGACCACTTTCGGGATGGCGTAGGTCAGCGCCAGCAACGGCGCCAGCAGGCGGTTTAGCAGGCGGCTTTGCCCCAGCACCAGGCCCAACGGCAGCGCCAGCAGGGTCGAAAGCGCCAGCGCGCGCAAAATACGCCGCGTGCTAACCTCCAGATGACCGGGCAATTCCGCCTGCACCCGCTCAGATTGGGCCGCCTCCCACACAGCCGGGGGCAGCGGCACCACCTCATTATCGAGATAGGACCCCAGCGCCAGCCACAGCAGATAGAACAGCCCCAGGCCCAGCACCACGTTCAGCAAACCCGCACCCACCCAGCGCCTCATGCGTCCAGGCCCATCCGCTGGCGGAGCTCGTTGCGCATATCCAGGTAGGCCGGGCGCGTGCGATAGTCCGGCTTTTCGGCGGCGGGGTTCTCAATGATGACCGGCGTGCAATTGGGTGGGTCGCCCAGGCACAGGATTTTCGAGCCCAGCACGGCGGCTTCATCCAGGGCGTGGGTCACGATAACAGTGGTCATGTTCAGTTCGCGGCGCAGCGCCAGGATGGTGTCTTGCAGGCGTTCGCGGGTGGTGGCATCCAGGCTGTTAAAAGGCTCATCCATCAGCAAAAGGTCCGGTTGCAGGGCCAATGTGCGGGCGATGGCCACCCGTTGCCGCTGGCCCCCACTCAGTTTTACCCCGCGTTCGCCGACAACCGTGGCATAACCATCAGGCAATTCCATGATAAAGTCATGGGCCCCAACCGCTTTGGCTGCCTCAATAACCTCCTCATCGGTTGCGTTTAAGCGCCCATAGCGGATATTTTCCATCACATCCCCAGAGAACAGGTGCGTTTCTTGGAGGACGATTCCCATTTGGCGGCGTAAGCTATTTTGGGTTACTTTGTTTACTTCATATCCGTCAATGGTCAAACTCCCGTCGGTGAGGTCATAAAAACGCGAAATGAGTTTGACGATGGAACTCTTGCCTGCCCCTGTATGGCCGACAAAAGCGACAGTTTGCCCGGCAGGGACTTCGAGGTTAATGTTTTTGAGAATGAAGTTTTCTTCCTCTTGGTTATAGCGAAAGTAAACATTGGTAAATTTGACATGTCCCTGAATGGTAGGCAATTCAACCGCATCAGGATCGTCTTTAATATCTATAGGGGTATCTAACAAGGTGAAAATCTTGGTACCGGCTGCCATGACCGCTTGGAATTGGTTATACCGTTGCGCCAACATACGAATTGGGAAGAAGAACTCATCTATGTAGAGGATGAACGTGAGTAGAGTAAATACACTCAGTTGTTCGTTCAAAACAAGTGAACCACCTACAAAGATAATTGCCCCTGTCGCTACCCCGCCGATGAGTTCAATGCTAGGAAAGAACCACCCGGCAATCAGTGCCGCGTCCGAATTAGACTTGCGATGAGCCATGTTAATTTCTTGGGGTAAAGCGGTTTTTGGTTAAAAACCCCTCTCGTGCAAAAAGCCTGTGTCACCCGCACGCCGTTAAAGGCTTCCGAGAGTTCGGAATTGACCGGCCG
>JAAUUD010000391.1 GCA_012031655.1 Anaerolineae bacterium
GCGGAAGAGCGCCGGGCAATAGAACAGGCTGTTCAGGCGCAGGCCGCTGTGCAGGGCCAGGCCCAACTCGGCGTAGCCTTCCACGCGCATCAGCCGCTGCGCTGGCGTTCGCGCCGGTTCCGCAGCGCCACCGCCTGCTTGATGCGCGGGTTGTTTGGGCTGCTGAGGATCATGTCAGGAATTTGGGCGTGGCCTCGGTGGTCAGCGGCAGGGTAAACCAAAAGTTCGAGCCCTGGTCCGGGGCGCTTTCCAGCCCCACGGCGCCACCGTGCGCCTCCACCAGCATCTTGACGATGGGCAAGCCCAGGCCGCTGCCTTCCACATCCGCGGTTTTGATGTTGGCCACACGCTCGAAGCGATCCCAAACGCGGTCCTGGTCTTCCGCAGCGATGCCCACGCCAGTATCGCGCACCTGCAAGCGCGCATAGCCCGCCTCAACGCGGCCTTCCACCCACACCGAGCCACCGGGCAGGGTATATTTGATGGCGTTGCTCACCAGGTTGGTGATCACCTGGCGCAGGCGGTCTTCCTCGCCCATCACCGAGGGCAGGTCTGCCGGCAGCGCCTTGTTGACCATGATGTTTTTCTGCTCGGCGCGCAGGGCCAGGTCATCCACCACGCGGTCCACCAGGGGCGTCAGGTGCAGCGGCTTCAGTTCCAGGTGCAGCCCGCTCTCGATCTTGGCCACGTCCAACAGATCGTCAATCAGTTGGCGCATGCCATCAATGGCCGTGTGGATGCGCTGCACGTAGTTTTTGCCCTTTTCATTGAGGGTTTGCGTCATATCCAGCATTTCGGCGTAGCCCTTCATCACCGAAAGCGGGTTCTTGAGGTCGTGCGAGACGGTCGAGACCAGCTCAGACTTCAGGCGGTCCACCTCGCGGAAAACGGTCACATCGTGCAGGATGAAGGTGTGCCCCACCAGCGGCACATGCACCACGCCCGCCGTATATTCGCGCTGGCCCACCGTCACCTGCGCCGAAAAGCTGCTGGCGGCATCGCCGCGCACCTTGGCCAGCAGGTCTGGCAGCGGGCTGTTGGCCAAGGTCTGCTCAAAGCTCTGCTCGATGTACTGCTCTGCCGGGGCACTGAGCGCAAAGGCGCGCAACGCCGCCGGGTTAATGAGGCTGATCTTGCTGGCATGGTCCACCACAATTACGGCGTCCTGCGTGGTGGTGAGCACCGCTTGCAGCTTTTCGCGTTCCAGGCGGGTTTCGGTGTAGAGCCGGGCGTTTTCCAGCGCGACCCCGGCACGGTTGGCCAGCCGCTGGATGAAGTTCACCTGATCCCGCGTGAAGCCGCTGGCTTTGTCGGTCTCGATGTTCATCACGCCCACCACCCGCCGCCGCCGCGTGATGGGCACGGAGACCTGCGCCACCATATCATGCAGCACGGGGATGTAGTGCGGATCGCGCGAGATGTCGTTCACGACCATCGTGCGCCGTTGGATGACCGCCTGCCCAGCGATGCCAGCTTTTTCCAGCGGCAGCAGAACACCCCGCTGGCCACTGGGCAGGTCTTCTTCCTGGCAGCCATAAAAAGCCGCCACATAGCCATACGCGTTGTCTTCGGTCAGGAGCATGGCAATGGCCAGGCGCGCCCCGGTGAAGCGCAAAGCCCAGTCCAGCAGCAGTTCCAGCACCAGGCTAAACTCCAGCGTATCCGACATTTCGCGGTCCACCTGCTCGGTGATGCGCATTTCTTCCACATTTTTGCGGAGCTGCTCATCTTGCAGGTGGTAGAGCCGGGCGTTTTCCAGCGTGATGGCCACGTTGGTGGCCACGGCATCCAGCAAACTGCGCGACTCCGGCGAGATGGGCAGGCGCGTAAACTGGTTATCGCCAATCACCACGCCCAGCATCTCGTTGCCCAGCATCAGTGGCACGCTATAGAAGGTGTTGAACTCCAGCAGGGCCAGCATCGAGTTCAGCGCCGACCCCAGATAGGCGCTGGGCTGGCTGATGAGCACCGGGTTACCCGCCAGCCATTCATCCACCAGCGAGTCCTGGCGGCGGCCCTCCAGCAAAATTTGCAGCATGTTCAGGCGCATCATGTCCTGCGGGTCGTTGGGCGGGTGCGAGATGCCGCCCATCACCAGCGTGTTTTCGTCGCGGTCGCGCAGCAGCACCAGCGCCCGGTCAAAGCGCAACACCTGCGTGAGCATGTTCACCAGGCCATCCACCACCTGCTTCTGGTCAAAGCTGCTGGCGATGCTCAGCAGGGCCTCGCGCATGGCTTCCAGGTCCTGCACCTGCTGTTCGTGGGTGGTTTCGCTGGTGCGCAGGCTGGAATAGGCGGTGCTCAGCTCCAGGTATTGCAGCTGCGAGAACTCGACCTGCTCCAGCAGGGCTTGCTCGTGTTCCTGGGTGCGGCGGTGAAAGTGCCGGTAGGCATCCACGCCCACGCCCACGCTCACCGGCAGCAGCGCCACAAAGCCCAGCGGCGCCAGACCTGCCAGCGCCGCCCCAGCCGCCAGTGCCGCACTCCCCACCCCCCCCACGCCAGAAAAAATCACGTTGGGGCTGCCTTCCGGTTGCCAATACATCTGCCATTCGGTCTGGTCGTCATTCAGGATGGTCTCAGAAACGCTGGCAACGGGTTGCTTCTTCAGCAACACCGGGACGTAGGTCAGCAAGGTGCGGATGAACAAGCGGGTCGCGCGCAAAAACTCATCCCGATAGGCCGGGCCCAGCTTGGCTTGCAGGGCCGTGCTGCGCCAGCGCAGGGTGGCGCTACTGGCCGTCACCCGGACCGGCTCCAGCGCGATCTGCACGCCGTTCAAAACATCATGCGGTTGCTCTTGATGAGGTGCGAGAGCCGCACCGCATGGCTGGCCTGGATGAGCGTGGGCGGGATGATCTCCTTGACCAGGTTTTCCAGGTAGCGGGTTTCGTTCTGGCAAATCTGGCGGGCGTAGCTATCCGCCAGAAAGTAGAACTCCACCGAATAGCTTTGCGCCATGCCCTTGATCCCCGCCACAGAAAACGGTGCTGCGCCGGGCACCGTCTGGTTGAGCGCCTCTAGCCAGACCTGGGTGGCCCGTTGCAGCGCCTCAAAGCTCAGGTCGGGTTGGGTTTCGCGCAGGGTGAGCAGCATCGCCTCGTGGATGGCGCGCAAGGCACGCCCGCTCACGTCGTTGATGATTTGGTTGCCTTTGTCGAACCCGAAAGCGGTCCGCGTCACTTGCTGAACTGTCACTTGGGGGGGAGACCACATAGGTGTTTCCTCTGTCCTAACTGACTGGGCAGGCGTCGAACTGCTTTCTGGCCCGATTATGGACAAGCTGGGCCGAACTTTCAAGCGATATGTGTTCCAATAATAGCACAATCTGGCCGAAGCCGAGTGCAAGGCGGTCTAAAGTGGGGTATCATGCCGCTGAGCGCATGTGCAGCTTGTCACAGGTAGCGAAAGCGGAGCAGAAAAGCCGATGAATCCGATTGACCTGACGGGCCAGACGGTGGGGGGCTATCACCTGATACGCTTATTGGGCGTGGGTGGCATGGGCAGCGTCTATCGAGCGGAAGATTTGCGGCTGCCGGGGCGGCTGTGTGCCATCAAGGAAGTGCAGCCAGACCCTAACAGCAATGACACATACCGGCAGCAAGCCCAGAGCCAGTTTTTACAGGAAGCCAGTATTTTAGCCCAGCTTGACCATCCAAGCTTGCCCAAAGTGTCTGATTTTTTTCGGAAAACGGCCGTGATTACCTGGTGATGGATTTTGTCTCTGGCAAGGATTTGCGCCAGCTGCTGCAAGAAAACGGAGGGGCCGCTGGC
>JAAUUD010000392.1 GCA_012031655.1 Anaerolineae bacterium
CCCGGATTGGCGTCTGATGCCCGCGCCGCGCCGTGGCGAGATGCTCTATGCGGTGGCGCGCCTGCTGGAAAGCCGCAAAGAAGCGCTGGCCCGCCTGATGACCCAGGACATGGGCAAGGTGCTCAATGAGGCGCGTGGCGATGTGCAAGAAGCCATCGACATGGCCTATTACATGGGGGGCGAAGGGCGGCGGCTCTTTGGCTATGTGGCCCCCGTGGAAATGCCGAACAAGTTCGGGATGGCCCTGCGCGACTCTGTGGGCGTGGTTGGGCTGGTGACGCCCTGGAACTTCCCGGTTGCGGTGCCCAGTTGGAAGATTTTGCCCGCGCTCATCGCCGGGAACACAGTGGTTTTTAAGCCCAGCGAAGACTCCCCCGCCATCAGCGCGGCCTTTGTGGCGGCTTTCGAGGAGGCGGGCCTGCCGCCGGGCGTGCTGAACCGTGGTGCTGGGGCGGGGCGAAGCGGTCTGCCCTGGTGGAGCACCCCGGCGCGCGGATCATTTCGTTCACTGGGTCCACCGCAACCGGCCTGAAAGTTTACGAGAGCGCCGCCCGCCTGGGCAAAAAAGTCACGCTGGAGATGGGCGGCAAAACGCCATCATCGTGCTGGATGACGCCAACCTGGACCTGGCCACAGAGGCCATCACCTGGAGCGCCTACGGCACCACTGGCCAGCGCTGCACCGCCACCAGCCGCCTGATTGTGCAACGTGGCATCAAACCCGCGCTGGTCGAACGCCTGCTGGAGAAAGCACGCACGCTCAAGGTGGGGGATGGCCTGCAAGCGGGCATCGAGGTTGGGCCGCTGGTTAACCAGAAAGCGCTGGAAAAAGTCACCAGTTACATGGCCGTGGCCCAGCAAGAAGGCGTTCAGGTGCTCATCGGCGGGGCACGTTCGGAGGAACACCCGCGCGGCTACTTCTTCCAGCCCACCCTCTTTGATGGGGTACGCGCCGGGATGCGCGTGGAACAGGAAGAAATCTTCGGCCCGGTCCTCTCGATTATCGAAGTGGCCGACCTGGAGGAAGCCGTGCGCGTCAACAACAGCGTGGCCTATGGGCTTTCCAGCAGCATCTTCACGGAAAATGTAAACGCAGCCTTCCGCGCCATTCGTGATCTGACCACCGGCATCGTTTACGTCAACCATGGCACCACCGGGGCGGAAATTCAGTTCCCCTTCGGGGGGACGCGGGGCACCGGGAATGGCATGCGCGAAGCAGGCCAGGCCGGGCTGGATACTTTCACGGAATGGAAGTCGGTTTACGTGGACTACAGCGGCAAGCTGCAACGCGCTCAGATCGACAACCGCGAGTGACGCCGGAGGGGGTCAGGGGTGGCTGGCAGGCTGCCCGCCCGTTTCCATCATCATATCTTCCGGGAGTGTGGTGCCCGCTCCGCCGGGGTCGCTTTCCTGGCGGGGCGCGTGCTTGAGCATCTTAAAGCCGCCGCCATAGGCCGAATGCCCCCCGCCAAATACAACAAAGGCGCGCGGGTCGGCCTGCGCCACCACCCGCTGCAATGCGTGCATTTGCGAGCGCAGGATGATCACGTAGAGCATGGCGTGCTCCTTACCCGTGTACATGCCCCGCGCCGGGAGCAGCGTCACCCCCCGGCGGCACTCGTTCATCACGGCCCGCGAAACAACCTCCGGCTGGTCAGTCACGATGAACACCGTATGGATTACGCTGGGGCCGGTTAGCACATAATCTGCGGCCATCCCGGCCAGGAAGAGGACCACCAGCGCATACAGCGCCCCTTCCACCCCAAAAAGCAGGCCCGCCGCCAGCACAATCCCCATATCCGCGTAGAGCACGGTCGAGCTACGCGGCAACCCGGTGCGCTGATGCAACAAAATCGATAAGGTGGAGGTCCCGCCGAAGCTTGTCCCGGTGCTCTGGACAATCCCCGCCGCAATTCCGGTTAAGAGGCCGCCAAAAACTGCGCTCAGGAGGGGGTCATCTGTGTGGCGGGTCGGCACATACCCCGGCAAGATGGCCACCGCCGCGCTAAAGATAGCAATCACAAAGATGGTCCGCGCCAGCATGGGCCAGCCGCCGGGCAAAGCCCGCGCCCCAAAGGCCAGCACCGGGATGTTCAGCAACACGATGCCTGGCCCCACCGGGAGGCCAACCAGCGTATTGAGCACCACCGCCGCGCCCGTAGCCCCCGTAGGCACCACATCCGCCGGGACCAGAAAGCTCACCACAGCAAACGCGTTCAGGAGCGCGCCCGCGACGAGCAAGAGATAAACGCGCAAGAGATGAGGGTGGACCATAGGGAGTAAGGAGCCTTTTTGCTGTGCCGAATGCACACCACTATAGAAGGGTCCGGCGCGCTGCACAATGGTTGCTCCCGGAGCAGGCGCAAAAAAAAGGGCGGCTCGCCCCAGCCGCCCCTTTGAGGAGTGATCTTTCTGTCTCGCGTTGGCGTGTCGGAACTACGCCAGGATTTCCAGCTCGCGCAGTTTGGCTTCTGGCACCACGCCGTTCACCCAGCCACGCAGGCTGTAGTACTCTTCCAACATCAGGTCCAGCTCGCAGACGTGCCCTTCGGAACCAGGCATGGTGCTGGGTTCGGTGGTAAAGCGCGCCGGGAGCACGTCGCTGCCGGGTTGTTCGCCAGCCAGTTGGTTGTAGTAGCGCTCCAGGTTGTAGATGCGCTCGCCAATCTTCAGCACATCGCCCGCTGTGAAGTTGTCGATGCCGACCATAGCCGCATATTGCATCGCGTATTCTTCGGCACCCTCAGCAAAGGCGGAGAACTTGCACAGGTCCAGGCTGTCCGAGAAGGCGTGGATATCCTGCAAAATCTTCAGCAGCTCGCCCTTGCCCTTCCAGTCCAGCGGGTTGGTCTTCAGGCCGATGACGCCCAGTTCGCTCGCGGGGCTATAGCCGCGCAGGTGGCAGGCGCCCCGGTTGCTGGTGGCATAGGCAATGCCCATGCCTTTCACGCCGCGCGGGTCGTAGTACGTGTTGCCCGCGGGTGTTCCATCGGCGCGGTATGCTGCGATCTCCTCGAAGGCGATGCCGCATCACGACCGGAACGACTCATCGCCACCGGGTTTCTGGCGCTCGGGCCGAAGGTGCTGGCCGAACCTGATGCCAAGAAAATGGAAATGGACATCGTCGATGAGCAGATTGACACGCTCGGTCAATCGATCCTCGGACTCACGCTCGGCTGTGCGCGCTGCCACGATCACAAGTACGACGCCATCCCGGCCCGCGACTACTATCGCATGCTGTCGGCGTTCACCACCGTCGTGCGGACGGAGGTGGAACTCGACCTCGACCCGCAGGGGTACGCGAAGGCCAAAGCCGCGTTCGATGGACAGTCCGCGGGGCAGGGGGCGATTGCACGCAAAGACGTGCCGCATCGTCCCGCACGGGCCGCTTCGTTGACAGCGCCCGGCTTATCCGGGACTGCTGGAGCCGCCAGATGCCCTTGGGAGTCCCTCTCCATGTCCGTCGATTTCGACGCCTTCATCACCGCCTATTACGACCGCTTCGGCACCTGGCCGATCTATTCCTCCTACAAGATGGCGCAGGCGATCCTGGGCGTGAAGGCGGCCTATGAGAAGGCGGTCGCGAACATCCGCGAGCGCGTCGCGATTCCGCTCATCGTGGACGCCGACACCGGATTCGGCAATGCGATGAACGTGCAGCGCACGGTGCGCATGCTCGAACGCGCGGGCGCTGCGGCCATTCAGCTCGAAGACCAGAGCCTGCCGAAGCGCTGCGGCCATCTCGATGGCAGACGCTCGTGAGACGCAAGCG
>JAAUUD010000393.1 GCA_012031655.1 Anaerolineae bacterium
AGGACGTTTCGCGGAGCGTATTTACCGATTGGCGGTTCACCGCCTGACCATTTTTGCGAATGATCCGGCGGTGAACCTCCTGCCGCAGAGCTATCAGCCGGGTAGCCCCGTGATTTTGCACGCGCCCTCGCGCTGGGAAACGCTCTACATGCGCGAGTGGCTGCTGGTGGGCGTGCCAGAGCAGGCACTGTTGCACGTGGGAAGCACCCCAAACGACTTCCCCACCGCAGAACTGGCCGTGCCACCGGGGCGCGAGGTCCCCGCTATGGAGGCGCTTAGCGAAACAGAGCTGACTGCGTTTGTGGATGGGGCCGAGCAGGTTTGGCTGCTGACTGTGCCCGAAGTTGAGGCACAAAACGCCCTCTTTTTTGCGCGAATGGAGGCGTTGGGCTTTGTGCCAACCCCTTACCCCATCCAGCACCCCCGCTTTCGGATAAGTCGCTTTGCTGTGTGGCGCTTTCAGCGGGCGCCGCAAGTTGCCGCTCCGGTGTATCGCTTTGGGGCAGAAGACATCACGCTGCTAGCCTGGGAGTTGGTCGGGCGAGAGGCTCCCGCGCCCTGTGCAGACCTGCGCCTGCAAAGCTGGTGGACCAGCGAAGCGGTTCCCCTGCACAACTACAGCCTGACCGCTGTGCTGGTCGATGCCGCAGGAGCGCCGCTCATTAACCGGGATGCGGCCCCGGGCGATACCTTGATGCAACTCTGGGCGCCTGGCCAACTGATCTTTGACGAACGGGTGTTGCCGTTGCCCTGCGACCTGCCCCCTGGCAACTATGATCTGTTGGTGGGGCTTTACCACGTGGAGCAGGGCGCCTTCACTGACCTATCCGCGCACGATGCTGCCGGGCATCCGGTGGGGAACCGTGCTTATCTGACGACGCTGGTTGTGCCATGAGTGAACCCCCTTCTTCTCGCGGACAGGCGCTATGGCAGGGGCTGGCCCGGCCCGGGGTGCTGCTTTGGGTGCTGTTGGGGCTGGTGCCGGTGATGCTGGCTGTGCTTTACATGGATGCCTATGGCCAGCCCAGCCCCTATACCGATGACTGGGTGCACGGTGTTAACCTGGCGATTGAGGTCAAGGAGGGCACCCTGGGGTGGGATGATTTTACGCGCACCTATAATGGCCACCGGTTGATCTTTACTAACCTGCATATTGTGGCCTTTGCTGCCCTCACCGAGTGGGACCTGCGCGCCGAAATGTGGATCAACCCTCTATTGATCGGGCTGAACCTGGTCTTGTTGCTCATCCTGCTGGCCGGGGAGGACCGCCGCCTGGCTTTTCTGGCCTGGGTGCCCTTCAGCGCGCTGGGCTACATGCTCTATCAGGAGCTAAACCTGCTGGTGGGGCACCAATCCAGCTGGCATTTTGTGCTGACTTTCTGGTTAGCGGCGCTGGTCACCTTGCGCTACGGGCAGGTGAGTGTGGCCCGCTTGGCGCTGGCGGCCTTCTGGTTAGTCTGCGGGGTGTTCTCGTTTGGGACGGGGCCAGTGTTGCTCCCGATGTTCCCCGTGGTGGCCTGGAGCCTGGGCTATCGGCGCTCGGCATACATCGTTGCGGCAGTGCTGGTTTGCGTGGGGGCAGGCGTGCTCTACCTTGCGGACACAGAAATTGCCGTGGAGGATTCCGGCGCTGGTTCAGACTTTGAAACCATCGCGCTGGACGCGGTGAGCCTGCCGAAACTGGGTAATTTCACGCTGACGTTCCTGGGGAATCCCTTTTCTTATCAGGATGCCGAAGTGGCGCGCATGGTCGCGGTGCTGGGCGTTCTGTTGTTGGTGGTCAATGGCTATGCACTGTGGCGCGGCGGTTGGCTGCGGGCGCGGGCCTGGCTGTGGCTGGGGTTAGTGGGCTATTCAGGTCGGGGGCGCTGCGCTCAGCCGGATTGGCGCGCCTGGACCTGCCTAACCCGGACCGGACCGCGCTCTTCCTGCGCTACAGCACGCCAACCTTTCCGTTCTGGTGGGTGCTGATGGCCAGTGGGCTGTGGCTGGGGTTGCTGGCGGCGCGTCAGCGGGTGGCGGGTTGGCTACGGGGTGTGGTGTTGCTCAACAGTGCGGGGGCAACGCTTCTGGCCTTCCTGTTCATCCGGTCTACCCTCTGGACTGTGCAAGACCTGGCCTTCTACTACAACGCCATCGACTACCCCAACCTGAACTTTGTGGCGCACGAGCGCTGCTTGCTCGCTTACCCTGCTCAGCGCGATGCAACTTGCCTGGACCGCCGCCGCATGCACGGTGGATACGAGGGCGAGCGCATCCTGCGGGCGGCCACCTATGGCGTGGCCCTGTTCCGCCAGCAGGGGCGCGTGAACGTGTTACCAGAAACATATGACCCCGGCGCGCCGCTTGTATTGCGCATGCCAAGCCGCTGGCTGAGCGTTTACCTGCGGGAGTGGGCGCTGGCGGGCGTCCCAGAAGATGCCTTGTTCCACGTGGCGCCGGAAGGTGAAGTCTTTGCTACGGCGGCCATGCAAAACCCACCGCTACGGACTGCGGAAACCTTTGATCCTGAGACGCTGCCACAGTGGCCGAGTTCACCCGCGATGCCACCCAGGTCTGGTACATCACCACGCCAGAAACCGCCGCTGATGACCCCCTGTTTTTTGACATGATGGAAGACCGTGGCTACCTGGCCACACCCTACCCCATCCAGAATCCGCGTTACCGCCTGGCCGCCTTTAGCGTCTGGCGCTTTCAGCGGGCACCGGAAGCCAGCGAGCTGCTGTTGACCTTTGGCGAAGAGCGCATTAGCCTGGTGAACTGGTTTTCTCAGGGAGAGCCAGCGCCGTGTGCCAGCATTCGATTGCAAAGCTGGTGGCGTAGCGAGGCGGTTCCACTGCACAACTATAGCCTGACCGTGATCCTCACAACCCAGGATGGCACGCCCGTACTCAACCTGGATGGGGCCATTGGCGAAACGCTGATGCAGCTATGGGAGCCAGAACGCCTTTACTTTGATGACCGTCACCTGACGCTCCCTTGCGATTTGACCGCCGGAACGTATGATATACGCCTGGGGTTGTACTGGCAATCTGAACAGGGCTTTGAGCAGGTCAGTGCGCAGGCCCCCGATGGCCAACCCCTGGGAGAGCGTGTGGTCCTGTTGAGTTTTGAGATAAGCCGTTGAACTTCAAGCACTTCTGGAAAGCAGGCTGGGACTGGCTGCGCGAGCCGCTCCATTTTGGGGTGGTTCTACTGGCGTTGGTGCCTGTTGGCTATGCCCTCGTTTACATGGATTACCACGGCCAACCTGCTCCCTACACTGACGATTGGGTTTTTGGCTCTAATATTGCCGTGGAGGTGAAGCAGGGCACCCTGGGTTGGGATGACCTGTTGCAGGACTACAACGGCCATCGCTACTTACTCACCAATCTGCAAATTGTGTTTTTTACCCTGCTCACCGATTGGAACCTGCGCGCCGAAATGTGGGTCAACCCGCTGCTGATTATGCTCAACCTGGGCTTGATCCTGCTTTTGCTGGGCTGGCAGCAACCGCGTGCTGTGCGGCTGGCTTTGGTGCCGCTGAGCGCCTTGATGTTCGCCCTCAGCCAGGAGCTGAATTTGCTGGTGGGCTTCCAATCCAGCTGGCATTTCGTGACGCTGCTCATTTTGTTGGGGCTGGCCGGGGTGCGCCGGGCGAGCGCGGGCTGGCTGAGCTTTGGTGTGTTGGTTGGGCGTGGGCTGGCTGGCGACCTTCTCGTTTGGGACAGGCGCGCTGTATTGGGGGGCGGTGGGGGTTGGCGCTGGCT
>JAAUUD010000394.1 GCA_012031655.1 Anaerolineae bacterium
CGGTTCATCCCACCAGTTGGTGCCGTTGCTGCTGCTGCGAGGCCTGGCACTGCTGCGCGGCGGTGGCGTGGGTTGCGGCCCATGCAGCCAGCGCAGGTTGTTATATTCGCGGCGCGTATCCGGGTCACTCAGCACAGCGTAGGCTTCGTTGAGCAACTGGAACTGTGCCGTGGCCCACTCCACGCGATCCGGGTTCAGGTCCGGGTGCAGCTCTTTGGCGCGTTTGCGGTAGGCCTGCTGAATCGCTTCCGCGTTGGACTGAGGCGGAATGCCCATCAGGGTGTAGAAATCAGTGTGTGGGTCGTAGTGAATTTTTCTGCGCTTCACGCCCGGGTCTCGCTAGCGTTTGCCAAAGCGGCGTTCGGCTTCTTCCAGGTCTTCGGTATTCACTCCCAAAATCACCATCCCACAGTTGCGGCAGGTGTCAGCGTAGACTTTGGTCAGAGCTTTGAAGGGCCGCAATAGGCGGTTCAGGCGCCTGAGCGTGAGCGACTTAGGCGCCAGGTAGATGTTGCTAAACTGCTCGCTGTAGTCCACCAGATAGGTGGAAGCCAGGTCTGTAGAACCGCAGCGCGGGCACCCCATTGGACGCGGGGCGAGATGGGCCCACTTCCCTCTGGCATGGTGCTGGGTGGGCGGACCGGCGGCGTTTTCCGGGTTCAGGCATGGGTGGGTCTCCCTGGGAAGCCACATCAACGGTCTTGCGCCGAGCGAGCACCAAAGGCACTACTCAACGCTTTTCCCCGATTATAACACTCCCTGCGAAACTCCAAGGCTGGCTATTGCGTACAGAAAACAAAGCGACGAAGTGGAGTGTGTACCATGCAAAGTCAATTAACCCGTACAGACGGGGTGCGGACAGCAGCCGCAGTTGGGTTTATCGCGCTGGGCTTGATGTTCCTGCTGGGAGTGGCGCGGTTTTGGCCGCTTTTCGTCATTGTGCCGGGGCTGGCTTGCCTGGTCCCCTACTATCGCGGGGGGCGCCAGGGCGCATATTGGGCTGTGCCTGGGGCGTTGCTGGTGGGGACTGGCCTGCTCCTGATGTTCCAATCTCTGACCGACTACTGGGAAAGCTGGGCCTATGCCTGGACACTGCTGGGCGTGTTTATTGGGGTTGGCTTGCGCATGATGGGGGAACGGTTGGAGAATGCCTCGTTGCGCCAGGTGGGGCGCTGGATGGCCATCGTCAGCGGTGCTGCCTTTTTGACCATCGGCGGCCTGGTGTTGGTGCTCACCAGCGCCCTGTTGCGCCTGTTGCTGATGCTGGCATTCTTTGCCGCCGGGGTGTTTTTGCTCTGGCAGGTGTTCGGGAAGCGGCGTACAGCGCCCGTCGCCAGCGCACCTGCTAAAACACCCACCCATGCGCGCGGCCAGCGCTCTGTGAGCAGTGTGGAAGAAAACATCCGCCGCATTCGCCAGGATATTGCAGAGTTACCCAGCGATCGCCGCATTGTTTAGGCGCCGCCAGCACCCGCCCCGCTGGACCGGGGTTTCGGCTTTGGACCAGCGGGCGAGGTGCTACTGAACCTGGTGCCTAGAAGTTATTCAGCTTGCTGAAGTCTGCACGGCCACGCGCCAGGCCCGTTACCGCCTGCAACAACGCCAGGCGGTTCTCCCGCAGGGCTGGGTCCGGGTCGTTGACCATCAGTTCCTCAAAGAAGCGGTTGACGGTGGGGACAGCGCTTTCGAAGGCGGCCAGGAATTCGCCAATGTTGTAGCTCTGCGGCAGGTGGTCTGAAATGCGCTGGTAAGCCTCATAGAGCGCTGCTTCTGCGGGCGCAACCCAGGCCGCAGGCCGCAAGGTGTAAAGCTCTCCATCTGGCAAAATTCGCACGCAACGGGCAAAAGCATCCAGAATGGGTTCCCAATCCGGGCGTTGAACCCAGGTGGTCAGTTGCTCCACGGCGGCAACAGCGCGCGCTGGGTTCTGGGCCTGTTCTGCCAGCACCGCTTCGATCACATCATGCTGCTGGCCCTGTTCCTGTAACCACACGCGCAAGCGCCCGCCAATGAACTCCAGCACGCTTTCCTGCTGTTCCAGTGAAACCTCAAGAGGCTGGCCACGCCCAATGAGCTGCACAGCGCCGCGCAGGTTCAGCGGCAGGACCCGGTCAATCAAGATCAGGATAAGGCCCAGCGCTTGCCGACGCAGACCAAAGGGGTCTGCACTGCCCGTGGGGGCCAGCCCCGCCGCAAACAACCCCACCAGGCTATCCAGGCGATCGAGCAAGGCCAGCAGCACCCCAGCCGGGCTGGCCGGGAGCACATCTCCAGCGCCACGCGGCAACCAGTGGTCCGAAATCGCGACTGCGACTTCCGGCGTAACACCGCCCTGCAGGGCATAGATGCGGCCCATCGTTCCCTGCAACGAGGTCAGTTCCACCACCATGTGCGTGCCGAGGTCCGCCTTGGCCAAGCGCGCGGCGCGTTCTGCCACTTCGATGAGGTCATCTGCGGCGCCCAGCATCTCGCCAAAGGGGCGCACCAGGCGGGCCACCCGATTGTTCTTATCTAGCATGGAGCCAAGCTTTTCCTGAAAAGTGAGGGTGCTCAGGCGCTCCAGATAGCTTTCCAGGGGTTGTTTGATATCTGCCTGGTAGAAGAATTCCGCGTCTGAAAAGCGGGCCACCAGAACGTGCGCGTTCCCCTTCTGGACGATTTCCAGATGCTCGGCGTCACCGTTGCGTACGGTGATGAAGTTCGGCAGCAGGCGCCCTTGCTCGTCTTCCACGGCAAAGTAGCGTTGCTTATCGCGCATCACGGTGATGAGTACCTCGCGCGGCAGAGCCAGAAAGCGCTCCGCAAAGGTGCCACGCAAGGCGGTCGGTTGCTCGACCAGGTGCGTGACTTCGGCCAACAGACCCGGGTCGCGGGCGACACGCCCCGCCGACCTCAGTTGCCAGGGCTTCGACCTGTGCCCAGATAGTATCGCAACGGGTGGCTGGGTCCAGCACAATGCCCTGGTTTTGCATGGCGGCAAAATAAGCCGGGATATCGGCCAGGGAGATTTCTGGCGCACCCAGGCCGCGCACGCCCCGGGTGGTCGCACCGCTGGGGACCTGCGCATATTCAAAGGGCAGAACCTCGCTACCCCAGAGCGCCACAATCCAGCGCAACGGACGCGAAAAAGCGATGCCGCTGGCGTTCCAGCGCATCGATTTATCAAACTTGATGCTCGCAATCAAGCCCGGCAGCGCTTCTGCCAACACTTCCGGTGCGGGGCGGCCTACATGCTGCACAATCGCGTAGACGTATTCGCCACCATCAGCGCTGCGGCGTTCCAGGGCGTTGGCTTCCAGGCCAAACTTGCGTGCAAAGCCTTCTGCAGCCCGCGTGGGCTGCCCCTGCTCGTTAAACGCCACCTTGAGCGCCGGACCGCGCACGGCCTCGGTTTCATCAGTCTGCCGGGGGGCAACGCTGGCGGCATAGATCACCAGACGGCGGGGTGTGGCGTACACCTGCAACCCCTCCA
This sequence comes from Anaerolineae bacterium, assembly GCA_012031655.1. Lineage (GTDB taxonomy): Bacteria > Chloroflexota > Anaerolineae > Aggregatilineales > J027 > JAAUUD01. The sequence goes on from JAAUUD010000394.1 coordinate 3,473, forward strand.
CCGCCAGGCGCAAGCCTTCAAAGAACGCCGGGGCCGCTGCCTGGAGCTGAGCATAGGCGCTATCAACATCTTGAGCGGGCAGTTCTTCTACGCCGATTTCCAGCAGAAAGGGCGCGGGTGCGGCGCTGCTCGGTAGGGCTGGGATTGTTGGGGTTGCTGGGGCAGCCTCCCAGCCCGTGCTCAACCGATTCAGCGGATGTTCCATCTCGGTGCGCTGCTGTGCGTAGAGCTTGGCTACATTGAGCGTCATCGTGCGCATAGCGCCG
>JAAUUD010000395.1 GCA_012031655.1 Anaerolineae bacterium
CGCAGGCGCAGGTAAGCTTTCGTAACGGGCCGGGCTGATCTGGCTGCCTCCAGGGCGAACGCGCACCGCACAACCGGGTTCGTGCTGATGAGAACAATCCGCAAAGCGGCACTGGTCCACCCGTGCGGCAATTTCACGGTAATAAGTATCCAGTTCGTGCGGTTCCACATCCCAGGGAGCAAGCGCTCGGATCCCAGGGGTATCGGCCACGTAACCGCCGCCCTCCAGCGGGATGAGCTGGCTAAAGCGTGTGGTGTGCCGCCCTTTCTGGTGTGCCTCGCTCACACGGGCGGTCTGGAGCTGCAACCCGGCTTGGATGGCATTGAGCAGGCTGCTTTTGCCCACTCCCGAAGGCCCGGTGAACACTGAAACCCGCCCAGCCAGTTGGCTCCGCAAGTCGCTCATCCCTTCGCCAGTTTGCGCGCTCACGTAGAGGATCCGATAGCCCAACTGCTGATAGGTCTGAAAGACGGCCTCTGCTTCGGCGCGCTTCGCCAGGTCAATCTTGTTCACGCAGACCACAATTGAGGGGATGCGGGCCTTCTCCGCAGCCACCAACAGGCGGTCTAGCATGCGGGGTTGCGGGCGGGGCTGGGCCGCAGCAAAAACAAAAACGGTCTGTTCACAATTGGCGATGATGATTTGCTGGCTTTCGGCAGAGGTGCCCACCGGCGAAGAAGGCGCCACGCGGGCCAGCACGTGCTCCCGTTCGTGTACCTCTATGATAACCCCGGTGCCATCGGGTTGGTGCTCCACCAGAACTTGATCGTTCAGGGCAACCAGATCACTGGTTGGCGCATCTGAGATTTTGAGCCGCCCTGCAATGCGCGCGATAAGGGTGCCCTGGGCGGTTTCGACACTGAAAACCCGCTATGAGTTTTGATCACGCGGCCAGATACGGTAAGGTTATGATCCTGGATTGCCAAGCAATCCTTCTCCCTTGCTGGTTGGACGGTTCATGCAATTCTAATTATATGCGCTGGCTGCAACTCGCACATTAGCCAGGAGGTAGAAATTTGGCCACCATCGCCATCATTCAAAACTTCTTCCCCGCGCTGAACGAGACCGACCCCGTCCGGCTAAGCGGTCTCTCGCGCCAGGTCTACGACCGCTTCATTGAAGTGCTGGAGGAGGAAAGCGGCCATCACCTCCAACGCGCCCCCTCCCTGGAAGGGTATCTGGCCGCCGAGTGGCCCATGCCAACCCTGGCCATTTGTGCGCCGCTGCCCGAAATCGGCAATCTGGCGCCCGGGTTGGCCGAGCTTCAGCGCATTCGGGAAGCACTACGCGGCGTGCCGCTGGTGGTTTGGTCCACGCGCGACGAACAATCCGTGCGCGAAACCGTGCTGAAGGATTATGGCGTGGCGCGCTACTACACCGGCACCGTCTTGCAAGCCCCCGATGACATCGCAGACATGGTGCTGGAATACCTGTAGGCTGTGCTACAATTTGCGGTATGGATAGCCAAGGTACGAAAACACGCACAACACGGCGGAGCCAGGGGACCCTGCTGGCTGGGGCTTCGCTGGCCGCTATCGGTTGGATTGGCCTATTCTACCTGGTAGGAAACGTTTTGCCCCAGGCAGGCGCCCGATGGGGGTTTTTGTTTTGCTTTACATCGCTGTTGCTGGAACCAGCATCCCCCTGATCAAGCTTTTGAACGGACGTTTTCATGGCAGCTTTCCCCCGCCGCCAGATTGGATTTCCGTGCGCCAGAGCCTGTGGGTGGCCCTGTACATCACAACCTGCGCCTGGCTACAGATCCCGCGCGTGTTGAACGGGGCCATGGCCTTCTTCCTGGCGCTGTGTTTTGCGGCGATTGAGGTATTCTTGCGCCTGCGCGAACGCCACCTGTACGGCTACTGATCCGCTGTTTCAAGCTCAAAAGGGAACTTTATGCGTAGCGACATTGACCGTTTGATGGCAGAACGCCAACTGGACGCCTTTATCATCCCCTCACACGAAGGCGAAGACCACGCCCGCGACTACATCACCGGCGGGGTGCACGCCAGCGCGATGGTGGTCAAAAAACAAGGGCAGCCCGCTGTGCTGGTGGCCAACCACATGGAAATTGACGAAGCCGCCAAAAGCGGCCTGGAAGTGCTGACCTTCGATGCCTTCAACCAGACGGAAATCCTGCGGCAGCACGGGCGCGGCACGGAACAAGCCGCGCAGGCCCTCTGGGCGCGGATGCTGGATACCTTCGGCATCCAGGGGCGCTATACGCTCTACGGCCAGCAGGATATCCAGGCTACTTTGCGCCTTCAGTCTGTGCTTAGCGCCCTGAACAACGACCAGCGCCACCTGGTGCACGACCAAACGCCAACCGTGCTGGACATCGCCAGCGAAACCAAAGACGCCGAAGAACTGACCAAGCTGCGCGAGGTGGGCCAGCGCACCAGTGCTGTGGTGCGGGCCACACGCGCCTGGTTGGGGACGCATCGCTTGAATGGGGAGGACATCGTGGACGCATCTGGCCAAGCGCTGACGATTGGTGCCGTCAAGCGTTTTGTACGCCAGCAATTTGCTGCAACACGACCTGGACGACGGCGGCGTGATGATCTTTGCCCAGGGGCGTGATGCCGGGGTGCCGCACAGCCGCGGCGAAGCAGAGCAACCCCTGCAAGCCGGGCAAACGCTCATTTTTGACCTGTTCCCGCGCCCGGTGGGTGGCGGCTACTATCACGACATGACGCGGACCTGGTGCCTGGGCCACGCGCCAGAACATGTCCAGCGCGACTTCGGCTTCGTGCTAAGCGTTTTTCACCGCTCCCTGGAAGAAATTCAACTGGGGCGGCGCACCAGCGAGGTTGATAAGCTGGTGTGCGAATGGATGGAAGCCGCCGGGCACCCAACGCGCCTCAATAGCCCAGCCACGCAAGAAGGCTACGTTCATTCGCTGGGGCATGGCATCGGGCTGGAAATCCACGAGCACCCCGGTGTGAGCCAGTTCAGCAGCGACAAAGTGGTTTTTGAAGCCGGACACGTCGTTACCATTGAGCCAGGCGTTTACTACCCCTCGCGCGGCTATGGAATCCGCGTCGAAGATGCGCTCTATCTGGATACGAACGGTGACCTCATCAACCTCACGGACTGCCCCTATGATCTGGTGATCCCTTTGCAGGAAGCCTGACCACCAATGACGCTGATCCTGGGGATTGAGACTTCCTGCGATGAAACCGCTGCCGCCTTGGTGGAAGATGGGCAACGCATCCTGGCCAATGTCATCGCTTCGCAGACGGAGCTACACGCCCAATATGGCGGCGTCTTTCCAGAACTGGCCTCACGCGCCCACGTGGAAGCCATCAGCCTGGTGATCGAACAGGCCATGCACCAGGCGGGCGTCCGTTGGCCGGACCTGGACGCCATCGCCGTGACGGTGGGGCCAGGCTTGCCAGGCTCGCTGTTGGTGGGGGTGAACGCTGCCAAGGGCTTGGCGCTGGGCACAGGCTTGCCGCTGGTCGGCGTCAATCACCTGGAAGGTCACCTCTATTCACTATGGATGGTGGCACCCGAGCGGCCTATTCGCTTTCCGGCGGTGGCGCTTATTGTCTCTGGTGGGCACACCGAACTGGTCCTGATGCACGGCCATGGCGACTACCTGCACCTGGGCGGCACCCTGGATGACGCCGCCGGAGAAGCCTTTGACAAGGTCGGGCGCTTGCTGGGCCTGCCCTACCCGGGTGGGCCTGCCATCCAGGCCGCCGCCGCAAGCGGCAACGCCAACGCAT
>JAAUUD010000027.1 GCA_012031655.1 Anaerolineae bacterium
CCGGCCATGGCCTACGCCCTGATCAACGCCGTGGCGGTGCTCATTATCGCCTGCCCCCTGCGCCGGGGGGGAAAAAATTTTTGGGGGGGTTTTTTTTAAAAAAAACCCCCCCCCCAAAAAAAAAAGGGGGGGGGGGCCCCCCCCCCTTTTTTAAAAAAAAAAAAAAAAAAAACCCCCCCGGGGGGGGGGGGGGGGGGTTTTTAAAAAAAAAAAAAAAAAACCCCCCCCCGGGGGGGGTTTTTTTTTTAAAAAAAAAAGGGGGGGGGCCCCCACGCGAGGGTTATAGCCGTCTGGCGGGGGTAGCTCGGCCAGCGGGAGCGGGTTGGCAGTGAACTGCACCAGTACGCGCCCATTCGGGAGGCGTTCGCAACGCGAGTGCGCCCAGGCCACGCCCTGCGCCAGTACATCCCGCAATGGGGTGGTACGTTCGGCGGCCAAATCCCATAGCCAGCACTGTTCAAACGCGGCTTCGTCGGCCTGTTCCACGTGGTTAAAGAGCACCCGGCCCGCATCCAGCGGGATAAACGGCCCGGCTGGCATGGGCGCCACGCTGGCTAGCGCAAACAAATCCAGGCGATTGGCAGCCAGGTCATGCCGAAACAGGGTGACTGCATCCCAGGCCAGCACCGTGCTCCCGGCGCCCGCCACCAAGCGCACCTGATAGGGGTCATAGCCCAGCGCAAAAGCGCGTCCCGTCCCGGGGTTCAGTGCCAGGGTGTTGCTATAGCGCGCGTTGGTGTACAGGTAAAAGGCGTCATCGGGGGTCCAACCGCTCTGGAAGCCGGGCAAAGGCACCGGGAAGGCGCCTTGCAGCACGGGTTGAGCGCTTTGGTCGTCCGTGTTGCCCAGCCAGATGTCTCCCTCGGCGGTGCTGAAGATAAAGCGGCTGCTATCGTTCGCCCAGTCGAACACACTCTCCGGGGTCATGGCGGCTTGTGCAAAAAAGATCACACGGCCCGTATCTGCATTGACCAAAAAAACCCCGTCGCGCTCGCGCCCGCTGGCTGTCCCTACGCCGATCACATTAAAGCGCGGGTTCCAATCCGCCACCACCACGGGCAAGCCGAGTTCAAAAAGGGGCGTTTGCAGGGGGAAATCCGGGGCGGTGGCCAGCCAAAGTTCGTCAAAAGGCCCCTGGCGCGCTGGCGCAGCGAAGGCGAAGTGCAGCCCATCTGCGGACCAGCCCACCCAGCGCGCCAGGATGCCTGCCCCCTCGATGCGCAGTTGCCAACCCGTGCCGCGCTCGCTGGAAGCCAGATAGAGCGAGTGGGGATTTTCAGCGGTGCCCTGGGTTTGCAAGCTCAGCAGGACCCAGGGGCGGGGCGTCTGGGCCTGGCCTGCACCACTGAGCAACACCAGGAACAGCCCCGCAATGACCCAGCGCGTCCAGCGGGGGAGGCTCATGGGGTGGCGGGGGCGTAAGTAAAGTGCTGCGCTTCGGGGCGGGCCAGCCATTCCGCCAGGCTTTGTGCGCTGGCGTCTTTGGCCGAAAGCACCGGGTCTTTGACTGGCCACTCGATGCCGATGGTTGGGTCGTCCCAGCGGATGCCACTTTCGTGAGGTTGGCTGTAGGTGCCGGTGCATTTGTAGAGCACGCCAGCGGTTTCGCTGAGCGCGCAAAAACCACGTGCAAAGCTGGCCGGTGCCCAGACTTGCAGGTTATTCTCCGCTGAGGCTTCGACCCCGAACCAGTGCCCCAGGGTGGGGGAACCCACACGCAGGTCCACCGCTACCAGAAAAGCCCGCCCATACACCACGCGCATCAGCTTGCCCATGGGCGGGTGCCATTGGAAGTGGAGCCCACGAATCACGCCAACTGTCGAGTGAGAAAAGTTATCCTGCACAAAGTTCCCCGGCAGGCCTAGCTCCAGAAATTGGTCCTGGCGATAGGCTTCCATAAAGTAGCCGCGATGGTCTTCAAAGCGGGTGGGGACGAGGACTTTAACTGCGTCTAGGTAGACGCTGTGGAGTTCAAAAGGCATGAGGCGCATTCCCTTCGAGCCGGACTTCGTGTATAGTACCCGCAGAAGTATAGCGCAACTGGCGTATTGTCGAGTGTAGTCTAGATTGCTAGAATGGAACTTAGAACGCTTGTTACAACGATCTATGAGCGATATTAAGCACTTTTCACCGATTGATCTGCCTCTCTTCCGTCGCCTGGCTGCGCAGGGTGTTAGCCTGGATACGGTGGCGCAGATTCGGGACGCCAGCCCGCTGGAAACAGCTATGCTGGGGTCGGTGGCCTGGATGGGCCGGGGTCGTCCCACCTTCATCCTGCGGGGCGAAGAAGGCATCCTGGCGGCGCAGATGGTGGTGGAAGAAACACGTGCGCGGATTACCCTGGTGGCCCCCGCCCCCCAACCCCGCCAGGCGGTTTCTGCGTGGCTGATGCTCATTGATCATCTGGCAGAGCAAGCGGGCCGCCGGGGGGGCGCACCTCATTAGCGCTGAGGTGCCCGTGGATGGTTGCGCGCTGGAGTTGTTCCGGCAGGCGGGGTTCACGGTCTATTCTCGTCAGACCTTGTTTGTGCTGGAAACCGGACCAGAAACCGACCCGCCGCCTTACGTTCCCAAACTGGTGGTTCGTCCGTTGCGGGCAGCAGATTATCCGCGTTTGAATGCGCTGTATAGCAGCACGGTACCACGCCTGGTGCGCCAGGCTGACCTGGCGCCGCAAGTGGGCTGGAGTGGCCTGGCCCTGATCTATGAAGATCGGTTGCGGGGCTATGTTTCGGTCTGGGAAGGCAAACATGGCACCTTGCTGCAACCGCACCTGCATCTGGAGTTGTATGACCTGGTGCCGCAGATTTTCCGCCATGTGCTGGCGCAGCTGCCGCGCCGCCCAACTTATGTGCGTTTGCTGGCCTATCAGGAATGGCTGCGGCGCACCCTGGAGCTGGACCTGGGCTTTGTGGAGGGGACTCGCCATGCCCTGGTGGCTCGCCATACGACCGTCCTGGTGAAGTCGCCTGCTTTCTCGCCCCTGGCTGCCCTGGAGTCCATCGGGTTGTCACCGGTTGGGGTGGAAGTAGCGCTGGAAACCAGTCTAGAAGGTTTAGGACCCAATCTGACCCAATGGGATATCGAATCACCGACGACATCGAAAAACTAAAGGCGGTTCTCCCCAGCTACCTCATTGAATCGCTGGAAATTCTGGGCGACGAAGACAATCTTATCGAGATCATCATGGATCTGGGGCGGGTGCCCACCGCGCGTTTTGTGCAGGGCGAAGAAGTGCTGGACTGGAGCGAGATCACGCGCGAGCACCTGGATTATGTGATCAGCAAGATTGGGGAATTCGACGCCGACAACCGCGCAGGCATCGAGCGCACCTTGCACCGCATCAGCGCCATCCGTAACCGCAAGGGCGACATTGTGGGCCTGACCTGCCGGATTGGCCGGGCGGTGTATGGCACCATCGAGATCATCCGCGAGATGATCGAGAGCGGCCAGAGCGTGCTGATGCTGGGGCCACCAGGCGTCGGCAAGACGACCATGCTGCGCGAATCGGCCCGGGTGCTGGCCGAACGCCGCCGGGTGGTGATTGTGGACACCTCCAACGAGATTGGCGGTGATGGCGATGTGCCGCACCCATCCATTGGGCGGGCGCGGCGCATGCAGGTCGCCGAGCCTAAGTACCAGCACGAAGTGATGATTGAGGCGGTGGAAAACCACAACCCGGAGGTCATCGTCATTGATGAGATCGGGCGCGAGCTTGAAGCCGTGGCCGCCCGCACCATTGCCGAGCGCGGCGTGCAGCTCATTGGCACAGCCCACGGAAACGTGCTGGAAAATATCCTGATGAACCCCACCCTCTCGGACCTGGTGGGCGGGATTGAGTCGGTAACGCTCTCGGACGACGAAGCCCGGCGGCGTGGCACGCAAAAAACCGTGCTGGAGCGCCGCAACGCCCCGACCTTTGATGTGCTGATCGAGCTTCAAAGCCGTGATCGGTTGATCGTGCACGAAGATGTGGCCGCTGCCGTGGATGCCCACCTACGCGGGATGCCCTTCCCGGCGGAGTTGCGCTACCGCGACATGAACGGCCAGATTCACGTGGAAACCGTGATCCCGGAAACCCAAAGCGGCGCAGAGCGCAAAGGGCGCTCTGGCAAGGTGAGCAGCAACGGGCGCACGGAGCGCCGCAGCAGCCCCACGGACCTGTTGGAAGCTGAACCCGGTGGCCTCAAGGGCGATATGGCGGCGCTCAAGCCGATGCGAGCCTTTGCCTATGGGGTGGCGCGTAACCGCCTGGTGCAGTCTGCTAAGCGGCTCAATGTGCCGCTTACCGTGGTGGATAATGTCGAAGATGCAGAAATTGTGGTGACGCTCAAAAACTACTACCGCCAGCGACCACGCCTGATCGTGGATGCCGAGCGGATGGGCATCAGCATCTATGTGCTGCGGGCCAACACTGTCACCCAGATGGAAGATTTTCTCTTCGATGTTTTTGAGCTGGAGTCGCGCGAGGATGACCCTTCCTCGGATGCGCTGAAAGAGGCGGAGAGCGCTATCCGGCAGGTGCGCGTAGGCAAAAATTACGTGGACCTCAAGCCGCAGCCTTCGCACCTGCGCCGCCGCCAGCACGATATGGCGCGCCAAGCCAACCTCATCTCGCACAGCTACGGCACCGAGCCTAACCGCTATGTGCGGATCTTTCAGTCGGACCCCGGCGAGGCCTGATCCGCTCCCGCGAGCATCGCCCGGTAAACCGCCAGGGTTTGCCGGGCGACCTGTGCCTGTGTGAAGTGCGCCTCTACCCGTTGCCGCCCTTGCTGGGCCAGGCGCTGGCGCTGGGCCGGATCATGCATCAGGTGCCGGAGGTGCCCGGTAAGCACCTGCACATCCTCCTCAGGGAAAATCAGCCCTGCCTCGCCAATCACATCCGGGATGGCGCCACTATCCGAGCCAATCACTGCCACCTGAGAGGCCATCGCTTCCACGATCACCCGTCCAAATTGCTCTTTCCAGTTGGGCAGCGTGCGCGAGGGCACCACCAGCACATCCAACCGCTGAAAAAGCTCTGGCATGGCCAGCGAAGGCAGCAGCCCCGTAAAGTGCACCCGTTCCGCTAACCCCAGCGCACGGGCTTGTGCTTCTAGCGCGGCACGTTCTGGCCCACCACCCACCATATGCAGGTGCCAATCCTGGCCGCGCAGGTTGGCCAGGGCGTTCAGCAGCAGGTCTGCGCCTTTTTCGCGCACCAGGCGGCCACGTAGCCAATTTGGAGTGGGCCGCCTGGTGCATCTTCCAGCACACGCGGGGTGAAGTGCGTCAGATCAACCCCGAACTGCGGGATTACTGCCAGCGGTCTCCGGTAGCCCTTAGCGCGCCAGACCTCCGCTGCACCCTCCGTACCCGCGAGGGCGTAATCCACAGTGCGCAACACCCAGCTTTCCAGCTGCGTAACGGGTGGTGGATAGCGGCGCTGAATGTTCTGCCAGGTGAAGAACAGGCTACGCACGCCTGCTTGGCGTGCTGCACGGAGCGCCAGCCAGGTGGCCAGGTTATAGGGTTCTTCGTCAATGTGAACGATGTCCGGGGCAAAGGCGCGCAGCTCCCGCGCGAAGTGCGGGTAATAGTGCAGGTGATAGCGCCCATTCCAGCGCATAGGAGTCACCCGTAAATCGTAGCCTTCGGTGTGGACCCGCTCCAATGCGGTAATCCCGCGCTCGTCGCGCCAGTATGGCGGCACCAGCACCCGCAAAGTCAGCGCTGGGTCTGAGGCCAACGCCGCCAATTTGCCCTGATAGATCCCTACCAGGCAGGCTTTGGAAAGCATCAGCACGCGCATGGTTCCATCCTTTTTCAGCAGGCCGCGGATAACCTTACGGGCTGGCCGGGCGCCTGTCAAGCGGGCACGTTGACGCCCTTCCGCCCCATGCTATAATGCGCGCAGGCAGGCCCAAAGAAGGGAAAGCGACGATGCGTTTTGTTCCTGCGCTCCTGATCATCTGGCTGGGTTTCCTGGGATGGGCCAACCCCTTGCCCGTCCACGCCCAGCAATCGAACAACGCCATCTGTGTGCTCGCGTTTGCGGATGATAACCGCAACGGGGTGCGAGACGGCGGCGAACTCCCCCTGCCGGAGATCGGGGTGCACCTGGGGCTACCCGATGGCCTGATCTTTGCCACGCACATCACCACCACCCAAAGCAGCCCTTTTTGCTTTGACGGCTTGCCCGGCGGCGAATATAGCCTGCGCTTTGCTGAGAGCGTGAACCATCAGCCGACGACGCAGAACAGCGTGACGATCCCGGTCGAAAATGGGCAGCGCATCCGCGTTGAGTTTGGCGCGGCCCCGCAGGCTCCCATCCTCACAGAAGATGCCCAACGCTTGCTGCAACCTGCGGAAGAAACCCGCCTGGCCACCAGTGGGCGTTTGCTGCTGGCCTTGCTCGCCGCTGTGGTGGTAATGGTCTTGATGGTGGGGTTTGGCGCGGTGGTGGTGAGCGTGCTCAACTGAGGCTCTGGTTCAGGCGTTGCTGAAGTGTGAGGATATCCACCGCGTATCGCTCCAGCAGAGAACGCGTTTGCTCGTCCAGCGTCATCGCCAGCAGGATGTGGTCGGTGCCGGTGTAGTGGGTGCCCAGGGCCTCAGCCCGGTCTACGGCCCGCTCCAGCAGGTCATCCAGCGTGGTGTCGATAGGGATAAAATCCATCCGTTCGAGGTCCTGTGCCAGGCGGGCTTCGGCCAGCCCGGCTTCCAATAGCCAGCGCGTGGCCAGGCTACGGCGCTCTCGGGCCAGCACCAGCAGCAAATGCTCCACCAGCGGCGCCGGATGGCGGTAGGTGTGGGCCAGGCGTGTTGCCGCGTTCAGCACACGGCGTGAAAGCTCGCTCAGGCGGGTCATGCGCCGGGCCGCTTCCAGGTTGATCTCCGTGACGCCTTCGCTGAGCAAACGCTGCACGCGGCGCCGAATTTGCAGCGCGCTGATCTCCAGATTACGCATCAATTCCACGCCCTGGCCTGCTCCAGAACGCACCAACCCCAGCAAGAGATGTTCTGTGCCCAGGTAATGATGCCCCAGCCAATAGGCTTCGTCGCGGGCCAGCGCCAGGCTGGCTTCTACGCCTTCGGAGTACGGCAGGCTGGGTAGGGGGGAGGTCTGCCGGGGGTGCAGCCCTTGCAAAACTTGCTCCACGTCAACGGGTTCTGGCGCCAGGTCGCGCAACACACGCCACCCAAAGCTGCCCTCCGTGAGCCAGATGCCAAGCAACAGGTGATCAGTATCGACCAGCGGATGGGCGTGGCGCTGGGCGGTGGTGCGGGCATGCAACAGGGCGCGCCGCGCATGTTGGCTAAAACGCGCGTCATGAACCATGAGAAATAACTGAAGGCTATTTTATCCGATATAATTGCTTGACATGACACATGTTGCCATCAATGCGCACTTACTTTCGGCCCAGGCAGGCTACCGCAGCGCCGGAATCCATGGCTATATCTATCATACCCTGAATGCGCTGGCGCCGGAAAAGCCGGATTGGCGTTTTACGGCGCTGGTTGGCGCCGGGAACCCCATTCCTCACCCCAACCTGACCATCGAACGCGCGCGATTTTCAACCGAGCACCCCCTGCGTCGCATCGTCTGGGAACAGGGCTTGCAACGCGGCACCCTGCGGCGCTTGCAGCCAGACCTCTACCACGCTATGGCTTTTGTGGCGCCGCTGCCCTTGCGCTTGCCCAGCGTGGTGACGGTTCACGATTGTGCCTTCATCCGTTATCCTGAAACGCTGAGCCGCGCCCGGCGGATGTACCTGGAGCATTTGACCCGCGCCAGTTGCCAGCAAGCGCGCGTGGTCATCGCAGTCTCACAGTGCACTGCGCGCGATGTTGAAACCTTACTGGGCATCCCGCCGGATAAGATTGTGGTGGTGCTTTCGGGCGTTGCGGAACACTTTTACCCACGTAGCACAGCAGAGGTGGCTGCTTTTCGGGCTGTTCGGGGGCTGCCTGCTCGGTTTTTGTTGCACGTCGGCACCCTGGAGCCGCGCAAAAACCTTTCGGCGCTGCTGCGGGCGTACGCTGCCCTGCCAGCCAGCCTGCGGGAGGCGGTGCATCTGGTGCTGGCGGGGGGCAAGGGGTGGGATTACGCCACGATTTTTGAGACCGTAGCGGCAGAAAAGCTGGCGAGCACAGTTCACTTCCCCGGGTTTGTGGCCGGGGAGGACCTGCCACTGTGGTATAGCGCCGCCGAGGCCCTGGTGATGCCATCGCTTTATGAGGGGTGGGGCTTGCCGGTGGTCGAGGCAATGGCCTGTGGGTGCCCGACTCTGGTTTCGGATGTTTCTTCGTTGCCAGAAGCTGCGGGCGAGACGGGCCTGTTGCTGCCCAGCACAGACATTTCAGCATGGACAGAAGGGTTGCGCAGGGCTATAACTGATGAAAATTGGCAGGCACAGAGCCGCACAGCAGGCCGCCTGCGCGCGAGGCAGTTCACATGGCAGGCTACCGCTCAGGCAACCCTTCAGGCATATCAACAAGCACTCAATCCATCTCCGAAGTCCGGCTCGTGAAGCCTCATCTGCGGCATAGCATCGCAGGTTGGCAGATCGCCCTGGTGGACTTTGTGCTGGTGTGGGTGAGCTTTGTGCTTTCCTACTTGCTGCGCTACGAGGTTGAGTTTCTGCGCCCCGTAGAAGAAGCCAACTTCGCTTCTTTTGAGTCCTACATCCCCTATACGCTGCTGTTTAACCTGTGGACTTTACTGCTCTATAGCAGCGCTAAGCTCTACGAACATCGGCGCGACCGAAGCTTGATCAGCGAGGTCTTTAGCCTGGTTAATGGCGCCAGCAATGCCACCGTTTTGCTGATGGCGGTGAGCTTTCTGCTGCGGCCCCTGGTGTTTTCTCGTTTGCTGTTGCTCCAGGCTGCGCTCATCGCGGTGGCACTGTTTGTGCTGTGGCGGGTTGTTATTCGCGTGGTGCGCAGTCGGCAATTTGCGCGGGGGGTGGGCATCGAGCGGGTGCTGGTGATTGGCTCTGGTGAGGTGGCCCGCTATGTGATCCGTGCGATTGTGGCGCGCCCGGACCTGGGCTATCGGTTGGTGGGCTTTGTCTCAGAAGCGCACCAACCCATGGAGCGTGACCTGGGGCGTGTGCCGGCGCTGGGCCAGCTCGATGACCTGGAACAGCTCCTCAATAGCCACGAGGTGGACCTGGTGATCATTACGCTGGCCTGGCACCAGCAACGGCGCATCCTGGAGCTGGTGCACCAGCTCGGCAGCCGCCAGATCGAAGTTCGCGCCGTACCAGACCTCTTCCAGCTCAATATGGCGCAGGTCAAAATGGAAAACCTGGCCGGGGTGCCTTTGCTGGGCGTGCGCCCAGATTTGCAGGTGCAACCCGGCTTGCTCATTGTGAAGCGCGCGCTGGATGTTGCCATCACGTTGGCGCTGCTGCCCTTTTTGCTGCCCGTTATGCTGCTCACAGCTCTGGCGATCCGCCTGGACAGCCGGGGGAGCGTGCTCTATTTTCAGGAGCGCATCGGGCTGAATGGCAAATCCTTTAATATGATCAAGTTTCGGTCGATGGTTCAGGACGCTGATCAGTGGCACGCGGCCTTGTTTCACCTGAGCGAGGATGATCCAGAAGGCATCCGTAAACCCAATGCCACCGATCCGCGCATCACCCGTATGGGGCGCTTTATCCGGCGCACCAGTCTGGATGAGCTACCACAGTTTTTCAATGTATTGCGCGGCGAAATGAGCCTGGTGGGGCCACGACCCGCCCTCAAGCAAGAAGTTGCGCTCTACAAGCCCTGGCACCACCAACGCCTCATGGTTCGCCCTGGCATCACCGGGCTGTGGCAGGTTTCCGGCAGGGCAGATATCCCTTTTGAGGAAAAGTGCCTGCTGGATATTTATTACATTGAAAACTGGTCGCTTAAGCTGGATTTGCAGATTTTGCTGCAAACCATCCCGCAGGTGCTCATGGGGCGCGGGGCCTACTGAAGCGCTCACATACCGGGGATCAGCTCTTGCAAGAAGTCCTCGTTGCTAAAGGTCCGGCGCATTTGCATGATCAGGTCTTCTGTGGCCTGGATGACGTCTTCCTCGGTGCTGGAACGCATATCAAGCATGCGGCGCATGGTCCAAACACGTTGCGTGATGTCTGGCCCAAGCAGCAGTTCTTCGCGCCGTGTGGATGATTGGCGCACGTCAAACGCCGGGAAGACACGCCGCTCCTGTAGCTCGCGCGAGAGGTGCAGCTCCATGTTCCCCGTGCCTTTGAACTCCTCATAAATCACATCATCCATACGGCTGCCGGTGCGGACCAGGCAGGTTGCCACAATCGTCAGGCTGCCGCCTTCTTCCACATTACGCCCAGCCCCAAAAAAGCGTTTGGGCGGGTAGAGCGCGGAAGGGTCGATACCGCCGGTCAGGGTTCGTCCGCTGGGTGGGACCGTCAGGTTATAAGCACGGGCCAGGCGCGTGATGCTATCCAGCAAGATTACCACATCGCGATGGCTTTCTACCAGGCGTTTGGCCCGGTTAAGCGCCATCTCGGCCACACGAACATGGCTGGTGGCCATGTCGTCAAAGGTGCTGCTAATGACTTCCGCATCCACAGAACGATCCATGTCCGTCACTTCTTCGGGGCGCTCGCCAATCAACACCACCATCAGGTGCACATCAGGGTAATTCTGGCTGATGGCGTTGGCCATGTCCTTCATCACGGTGGTTTTACCGGCCTTTGGTGGGCTAACGATGAGGCCGCGTTGCCCTTTGCCCACCGGGGCAATGAGGTTCAGCAAAACGTGTCGAGACGATGTGGTTGGTGGTTTCCAGGTCAAAGCGTTCTTCAGGGAAGATGGGTGTCAGGCGGTCGAAGTGTGGGCGGTCGCGCAGGCGTTCCGGTGGCATACCGTTCACGGCCTCGACGCGTAGCAACCCGTGGTACTTCTCCGAGTCCTTAGGGGGACGAACCTGGCCAATCACCATATCCCCGGTGCGCAGGTTAAAGCGGCGGATTTGCGTCTGGCTCACGTAGATATCCTCCGCCGTAGGCAGGTAGTTTTCTGCGGCACGCAGAAAGCCGATGCCATCGTCGATGATCTCTAGCACACCGCCCCGCAAACGAAAGCCCTGGCGTTCGGCCTTGGCCCGCAACAGGCGCAGGATCAGTTCACTTTTCTTGAGTCGGCTATAATTCTGGATTTCTTCTTCGCGCGCAACCGTGCGCAGGTCATCCAACTTTAATGCTTCGAGTTGTTCAATGTCCATATCCATAGAATGAGTCCGCCTTTGGCGTCTATGCTGGCACAAAACCAACGGGGTGTTAGCTTTTGAGCGATCAGATGTACTTGGAACTAGGGTGGGTTCGGGTCAGGATGGGTCCTTATACCGTCTACGTTAATATACCATAGCTTGTCAATTCTGGCCACTTTGCTCACTGAAGCGGCTTACTGGGCTGGTGGGACCGACTGCGACGAGCGCGACTGACGCCGAGGCAGATACGCGGCCAGCCAATCGCCATCGTATCGGCGGATGAAGGCTTCGGCCTGTTCCACCAAGGCCCGGTTGCCAATAAAGAGCGGCGTTTTCTGGTGTAGGGTATGGGGTTGGATATCCAGGATGTTCCCGTGGCCATCCGAGGCGTAGCCCCCGGCTTGTTCCGCCAGAAACGCCAGCGGGATATTCTCGTACATCAGGCGCAGCTTGCCATCCGGCTCTTGGGGGTCGTGGAGGTTCCCGGGATACAGGTAGACCCCGCCCTTAAGCAAGTTGCGGTGAAAATCCGTGACCAGCGAACCGATATAGCGCAGCGAAAGATTAGGCGAGTCATCCCCGGAAAAGCCCTGGAGCCAGCGGATGTATTGCTGCACACCGGGGGTCCAACTGCGTTCATTCCCGTGGTTCACGCTGTAGTATTTGGGCTTGGCCGGGTAGGTGATGTTCGGGTGGCTCAGCAGGAATTCGCCCACGCTGGGGTCCAGCGTGAAGCCGTGGACGCCCTGGCCAGTGCTGTAGACCATCATCGTGCTGGGGCCGTAGACGGTGTAGCCCGCCGCCACGAGTTGCCGCCCGGGTTGCAGCACGTCTTGCAAGGTGCCACGCGGCCCGTCGGAGACCTTGCGAAAGATGGCAAAGATGGTCCCCACACCCACATTAACTCCGATGTTACCCGAGCCATCCAACGGATCGAAGATGAGCACATAGCTGCCGCAGGTGAAGCGCTCCGGGATGGGGATGATGTCTGCGTGTTCTTCTGAGGCCATCACGCACAGCCGCCCGGTGTGGTCATTCATGCGGAAGATCACATCTTCTGCAAAAATATCCAGTTTTTGTTGCTGGTCGCCGGTGGCATTGACGGACCCCTCAACTTCGCCAATGATGGTGTTGACCAGCCCGGCGCGGGTGGTTTCCCGCGCGATGATCTTGCTGGCCAGTGCCATATCATAGAGCAGATGGGTCAGGGTGCCCGTAGCCTCTGGAAATTTGCGCTCCTGCTCCAGGATGAAGCGCTCGATGGTCATGAATGCAGCCATAAAGATGGTTTTTCCCTCAAGATCAATTTTCTGTGCTGTGCGTTTTAGGGGTGGTCAGCGGCTTCCACCAGCCCAAAGCGGCGCTGGCGTGCGGTGTATGCCTGTAGCGCACGGTAGAACTCGTTTTCATCAAAATCTGGCCAATAGGTAGGCGTGGCGTAGTATTCTGCATAGGCAGCCTGCCAGACCAGGAAGTTGCTCACGCGCATTTCCCCACTGGTGCGGATGATGAGGTCGGGGTCTGCCTGCCCTGCCGTAAACAAGTAGTAACTCAGCAGTTCTTCATCGACTTCATCCGGTGGGATGCCATCCGTTATGATGCGCCGCACCGCATTCACGATTTCATCGCGTCCGCCATAGTTAAAGGCCACATTCAGGATGAGGCGGTCGTTGTTGCGGGTGCGCTCCACGGCCTGGCGCACCTTTTGCTGGAGGTGGGGTTGCAGCCCTTCCAACCGACCAATATGGCGCAATTGCACCCCGTTGGCGTGCAGGTCTTCCATCTCGCGGTCAATAACTGTTTCGAGAATGCGCATCAGGAAGGCGACTTCGCTGGGGGGGCGGCCCCAGTTTTCCGTTGAAAAGGCGAAAATAGTGAGGATTTTCACCCCATATTGGCTACACAGGCGCAAGACCCGCCGCAGATTTTCTGTGCCAGCGCGATGACCTTCATGGCGGGGCTTGCCGCGTTCCTGTGCCCAGCGCCCATTGCCATCCATAATGATGGCCAGGTGATAGGGTACGCGTTCGGGTTGGGGATGCATCAGAAGTCCATAATTTCTTTTTCTTTGCGTTTGCCGACCTCATCAACTTCAGCCACATATTTATCAGTGAGCTTCTGGGTTTTGTCTTCGCCGTCTTTCATCTCGTCTTCGCTCACCAGTTTTTCTTTTTCCGCTTCGTGAATATCCTGCATGGCGCTACGACGGATGTTACGCACAGCGACTTTGCATTCTTCCAGGCGCTTATGCACCTGCTTGACCAGTTCTTTACGGCGCTCATTATCCAGGGGTGGGATGTTCAGGCGGATCACTTCGCCATCGTTATTGGGCGTCAGGCCGATGTCTGACTGCAAGATGGCACGCTCGATAGCGTGTAGCGTTGTGCGGTCAAAGGGGCGAATCATGATGGTTTGCGCGTCCGGCACGCTGGCCGTAGCCAGTTGAATGAGCGAGGTCGGCGCACCATAATATTCAACCATTAGCTTTTCTACCAGCGCGGTGGAGGCTCGCCCGGTGCGAATACCCTTAAGGTCTTCTTCCAGCACATGCACAGTAGCCTTCATCCGCTCCTCAGCATCGGCGAGAATATCTTTAATCATAGCTTTTTTACACCTTTGGCAACATAATCCCTCATGGCCATATGAGGCAGTTTGGGATTTTCCCAAAATCAGCCCGGCTTGTCAAACGCTAAATGATACACGAAAGGCTGACGATGCCCGCACCGCAAGAGCTGTTGCAAACTGCCGTGCAAGCTGCCCATGCGGCGGCAGACCTCCTGCGCGAGTTGGCCACCCAGCCGCGTCAGGTTCATGAGAAAGGGTATCTGGACATCGTCACAGATGGCGATCTGGCCGCTGATCAGGCGATCCAGGGCGTGATCTTGCGCGATTGGCCCGGACATCACTTGCTGAGCGAAGAAGACGAAGCCGCCCGCCAGGGTCCCTGGCAGCCGTCAGATGGCTATTGGTGGCTTGTGGACCCTATCGATGGGACCACCAATTTTGCGCGCGGCCTGCCCTCCTGGTCGATTTCAATTGCCTGCGGCCAGGGCGAGCAACTGCTGGCCGGGGTAGTCTTTGACGTCGCCCGCGATGACCTCTACGCGGCGGCACAGGGCAGCGGCGCCACCCGCAACGGAGACTCTATCTTCACCAACCAGCGCGCCGAACTCGCCTGGGCAATGTGCCTGAACGACTATCCGGTTGCCGCAGAAATCCGTGCGGAGATGATTGGGCATATGACGCGCTTGCTCCCGCAAATTCGCGCCCTGCGCTGTTGGGGGACCACGGCGCTGGGCCTGGCGCACGTGGCAGCGGGCTTTGCTGACGCCTACTTTCATAACGGGTTTCACGTGTGGGATGTGGCGGCGGGCGTCTTGCTGGTTCAGGAGGCCGGTGGCCTGGTCACCGGCTTTGATGGCACCCCCTGGCGCCTCGATATGCCGACCCTATTGGCCAGCAATCGGCCCTTACAACCCGCTTTTGTCCAGATTTTGAGTGCAGATACGTCAAGCGCGTAGCCTTTTTTTTGAGATAAAGCACAGGAAAACAAAGGACCAACGCCATGGCAGACAACGATTTTGGCACCAAACTTAGCGAAGCCGTGCTTTCGAGTAGCGCCCTGCGCGAAAACCTGACGGATGACGAAGCCCAGCCGCTGGTCGATTGGGGAGTGGCGCAGGCGGAGCAGGTCGGCGCCCAGATGGGCGACCTGTTGCCCATGCAACAGGCCATGGCGCTGGAGGAAAAACAAACCGCGCTCCTCAAGTTGCTAACCCGCATAACCTGGGTGGCGGTGCACAGCGCCAACAAGGGCGAAGCCTGGACGCGCAAGACCCTGGCCCAGATCAATGAATATGAGCAGGTTTTATACGGCCCAGCTGCGCCACAACTGAATGCAGAACTGATGGACCGCATTGCCTTGGGGCAGGCTGGCTATAATCAGGGCGAGCTGGTGTTAACGCTGATCCAAGCCTTATCTCCTGAGGAGGATATTTCGAATGGCGAAAAAACGTAAATCACAGAAGTCCAGCCAGAGTAGCCTTTTTCGCCAGCTGCTCTATCTGCTGGCGGTGCTGATCATCATCCTGGTAGCTGGGCTGCTAGGCATTGACCTCACCGAAGAAGAAACAGACACGGTCGATGCCCCGGCTCAGACCGTGGCTCCGGTGGGCAGCGCTGGCGGCACCCTTCAGGTCTTCTTTACCCAGCCCATCAACAGCAACGATGCCGCCCGGCATAGCGGTTCGTCGGTCGAGCAAGCGCTGATCCAGCAAATTGATGCTGCTCAACAGACCATTGACGCAGCACTGTTTGAACTCAACGCCCCGGATGCAACCCAGGCCCTGGTGCGCGCCCTGGAACGTGGCGTTCAGGTGCGGATTGTGTTCGATGATGAACACGCCCTGGAAGACCCGGAATCAACGGCGCAGGAATTGATTGAAGCGGGCGCCCAGTTCCGCAGTGATGAACGTGGCGCCTTTATGCACAACA
Organism: Anaerolineae bacterium; assembly: GCA_012031655.1. Classification (GTDB taxonomy): domain Bacteria; phylum Chloroflexota; class Anaerolineae; order Aggregatilineales; family J027; genus JAAUUD01. Next base: position 15,704 of record JAAUUD010000027.1, read on the forward strand.
AATACTTCATCTTTGATGGCCAGGCGGTTTGGACCGGCTCCACCAACATCACACGCAACGGGTTTTATAACAACAACAACAACGCCATTCTGGTCCGTTCGCCAGAGTTAGTGGCTAACTTCCGGGCTGACTTTGAAGAAATGTACACGGATGGTGCCTTCACTCGCACCGCCGATACACGCTCGGTGGTGAACCGCCAGGTTCAACTTGGCGATACGCTGGTGGAGACCTATTTTTCCCCAGATGACCGCGATCCGGTGCTGGCGCGCATTGTTGAGCTGGTGAACAGCGCTCAGCAGTCCATCCGGGTGATGGCTTTCAGCTTTACACTGGACGAAGTGGGCCAGGCTATGCTGGAACGACTCAGTGCAGGGGTCGCGGTAGAAGGCGTCATCGAGACGACGGGCAGCGTGACCAGCGCCAGCGAGTTGCCGCGCCTGGCCTGCGCGGGCGGCAGCTTTCGGCAGGATGGCAACCCACGCATCATGCACCATAAAGTCATCATCATTGATGACCGCATCGTGCTGAGCGGCTCGTTTAACTTCAGCAACAACGCGGTAGAAAGCAACAGCGAGAATATGCTGATCATCCATGATCCCGTGGTGGCTGCTGCGTATGTGGCTGAATTCCAGGCACGCTTTGCAGAAGGGCGTGTGCCCCCGGCTGAAGACCTGGACTGCTAAGGCAGGATTTCGCCCAGCCAAGTGCTTTCGGACACCTGCGAGAGCACCTGGCTGGCCAGGTTAAACTTGTACGTTCCCCCACCGTATACATCGGCCAGCAGCAGCGCCTGGCCTTCATCGATCAGTCGTACAGGGTGCCAGCGTTGGTTGCCGGGGCCCAGCAGGGTCTGTTGGACCCCCGCAGCGAGGTCCACCCAGAACAACGCAAATTGCGCTTCTGGGCGGTTGTCTTCCAAATTCTGGGCAGTTGCATAGAACGCCAGGCTTGCATCGGGCGCAACATAAAGGTTACCAGCCTGGGAAAAAGCGGGCCGGGACGCTGAAATGGGGCGCGGAAGCTGGCTCCCGCTCACCCGAAACCCTCCTTCTGTGCGCTCTAGCGTGATGGGCTGCCGTCCAGCGCCGTCTGCCCCAAACCCGCAGGGGCAGGTGGGTGAACCTGGCAAGGGCTGGTACTGCTCGGTCGCCGCGCTAAACATGTAGATCGCCTGATGACGGTTAAAGTATTCGGTTGGGGGGCGTTCCTGAGCAGGGGCAGCGGCATCATAAAAGAAAAAAGCCCGGTCGTTGCTGAGCGCCAGAGGCCGCACGCGCAGGAATGGGTCTGCGCTGGTGCCCAGCGGCGCGGGCAGTGCGGTGATGCTCGTCCCGAAAGCATCAGCCACATAGAGGCTCACCTGGGGCACGCCCTCCACAAAGATGGTTTCTGCCCAGCCCACGCTGGCGCCATCCTGCGAGGCCACCCAGGCGACATCAAACACAGTGCTGGGCTGCTGGGGGATGAAGGGGTGAGGTTCGCTACGGCCCGTGGGGTGGGCCAGCATCAGGGCGCCAGTGCCAGGCGCACGATAGATAACCCCGGCATCCGTCACGGTAAACTGCTCCAGGGCCAGGGCTTCGGGCGGGAAGCCTTCCACCACCCAGGGCGTCACCAACCCCGAAACCGGGTTACTGAAGCTCAGCGTCAGGCGTCCCGTGCTGCGGTCGTGCGTGGCGTAAACCTGGATAGGCATGGGCAAGGCCTGGCCACTGGCGCCGAGCGGCCACAACAAACTCACCAGGAGCACTCCACCAAACAACCACCGCATCATCAGGTCGCCTTCAGGTGCCGCACGGCTTCCACCAGGCGCGGCAGCACTTCTCCGCTGGGCCCGGCCAGGTGAACATCCATTGAAGGCGTTAATTCGCTGGGTTGCGGGTTCACTTCCACCAAAAATGCGCGGTGTGCCTTGATGGGAATCCAGGCCGCCGGATAGACCACATTCGAGGTCCCCACGATCAGGAGCACATCGCAGCTTTCCGCGGCGTCAAAAGCGCGTTGCAGGTTTTCCATCGGGAGCGCCTCCCCAAACCACGACGACTGCCGGGCGCACCAAACCCGTGTTGCAGTGCGGGCACCGGGGCGGCGCGCTGGCGGGGTCCCATTGCAGCGTTGCCAGGTTCACAGGGGTGGGTGTGCCCTGGCAATCGTTGGCGCACCGATAGGCGAACAGGCTGCCATGCAGCGGAATGCTGGTCTGGCTGCCGGCGCGCTGGTGCAGGTCATCAACGTTCTGCGTGATGAGGGTCACGCGCGGCACCAGGGTTTCCAGTGCAGCCAGGGCATGGTGCCCCGGGTTGGGTTGGGCCTGCTCCACTTGCTGGCGCCGCGACCAGTACCAGTCCCAGACCAGCCGTGGGTTCTGCTGAAACCCCTGCGGCGAGGCCAGTTCTTGCGGATCGTACTTCGCCCACAGCCCCTCCTGGGCATCGCGGAAGGTTAGAATGCCAGACTCTCGACTGACCCCCGCCCCGGTTGAGATGGCCAAATGTTGTGCGGTAGCGATGCGAGCCGCTGCTTGCTGAATCAGCTCATCCATTGCCTTTTCCCTAACCTTGCGGAAAACGCCCACGCCTATGATATACTCTCTCCGGTGAAAAAGCCTGACGGAAACGAGGTGGCGTGATGGCCCTGACCCGCGAGATTGTAGAAAATATCGCTGAACTGGCCAAACTGGCGCTCAGTGAAGAAGAAATTGACCTCTATCGGGAGCAGCTTTCCGAAATTCTGGATTATGTTGACCGCCTGGCAGCCGTGGATACGGATGATATTGCGCCCACCGCCAGCACACTGCCCATCATCAATGCCCTGCGCGTCGATGTTGTGCAGCCCTGCCTGAGCACCGCCGAAGCCCTGGCCGCCGCACCCCGCCAGGAAGCAAACCAGTTTAGCGTTGAAGCGGTTCTGGAAGGTGAAGCCTAGCCGCATGTCTGACGATATCCGCGACGCCCTGACCGACCTGCTCACCAAGTGGAAGCGCTTTGCTGCGCAATATGACGTGACGAGCGCCCCTGCTTATGACCGTGGGGTGGCGCTGGGCTTTCAGGCCGCCGCCGAAGAATTGGCGGCTTTGCTGGCGCAACATGCCCCCCAAACGCGCAGCCACGCCAGCCTTAGCCAGCACAGATTTGCTCATCCAGGGCGAGGCCAACGCCCCCAGCGGCCAGGACTGGGAATACTACTACATCACCTTCGAGCAGTCTTCGGATGGCGTGTGGCGCGTCAAGCACCTGAATGGTGTTTGGCAGCCAAATTGGGAGCAAGGCCTGACCTTTAACGAAGCTGTTGACCGCCTGAGCCGTGCTGGGTGGAAGTTAGCCCGCTTTGCCAATGGCATTCATATTTTCAAGCGTTCAGTCGCCCAGCAGATCAGTAAGGGAGGAGGAAGATGACCAAAAAGCGCATCCTGGTTGTTGAAGATGACATGGATGTGGCAGAATTGCTGCTGATGTACTTCACAGCTCAGGGCTATGAAGTGTTCCACGCCGACACCGGGCAGGAGGGAATTCGGCTGGCGCGCGCCAAACTGCCTAATCTCATCTTGCTTGATGTGATGCTGCCGGATATGGAGGGTTTTGAAGTGTGCCTGGACCTGCGCCAGCGCAACCTGACCCGCTACATCCCCACCATTTTTCTGACACAACGTGACGCACGCGCAGATAAGGTCTCTGGTTTGCAATTGGGCGCAGACGACTACATCACCAAACCCTTTGATGTCGAAGAACTGCGCCTGCGGGTGCGCGGCAGCATCGAGCGCGCCACCCGTGACCACCTCCACGAGCCCATTACTGGCTTGCCTACCAGCAAGCTCATCGAAGCCATGAGCGAAATCCTGCAGGAGCACGCAGGCTGGCAGCGCTTGGATGTCCGCATTGTTGGCTATGATGTCTTCCGCGATGCCTACGGATTTCTGACCGCCAACGACGCCTTGAACGTGGCGGTTAAGGTGCTGATTGATGGTTTGACGGAATGGGGCACGGCGGACGATTTTATTGGAACAGGCGAACGCGGCGAGTTCACCCTGTTTACCTTTGCCGCCGATGTGCCCGCGCTGATCGACCCCCTCAAGCGCACATTTGCAGAACGCGCCCAGGCGCTTTATCGCTTTACGGATGTGGAACGAGGCTACCTGTTGCTGGATGAAGGCACCCCAGCCGAGCGCCAGATGCCCTTAATGCATTTTGAGATAACGGTCAGCCAACCGAGTGTTTCTTAGAACCCCAGGTCGATGATGGATCGCTCGTTGAGGTAAGGAGCAAATAGCGTGTCTCTCACTGAACTGACCCTGGCAGAAGCCCGTGCTCGCCTTCAGGAGCGCGAAATCTCTGCGCAGGAACTTACCCAGGCTTATCTGGAGCGCATCGCAGCATTGGATGGCACCATCCAGGCCTACTTAACCGTCACCGAAGCGCAAGCCCTGGAGATGGCGCGGGCGGCTGATGCCCGCCTAGCCCAGGGCGAACAATCCCCTTTGCTGGGCATTCCGCTCGCGGTGAAGGACGTGCTGTGTACGGCGGGGGTGCCCACCACCTGTGCTTCGCGCATTCTGGAAGGCTATGTTCCGCCCTATACGGCGACGGCGGTGCAGCGTCTCTTTGAAGCCGGGATGATTTTGCTGGGCAAGACCAATACAGACGAATTCGCGATGGGTTCCAGCACGGAGAACTCCGGCTTCTTCACCACGCGCAACCCCTGGGATACCCGACGCGTGCCTGGGGGCAGTAGCGGCGGCAGCGCGGCAGCGGTCGCGGCGGGGATGGCCCCGGTGGCGCTGGGCACGGATACCGGCGGGAGCGTGCGGGCGC